>DATEJV010000064.1:0-6193 GCA_035277745.1 Gammaproteobacteria bacterium
ACGGCGATGACTTCGCCTTTCATGGGCTTTTCTTTGGCGGTGTCGGGGATGACAATGCCGCCCGCGGATTTGGTTTCCGACTCCAGGCGCTTGATGATCACCCGGTCGTGAAGTGGTTGCAGCTTCATGGAAAGAGTCTCCTTCTTGAAATGATTTCCAGGGATGACGGGTCTACAAAGGCAAGCGGCGGAACCCTGTTAGCACTCCGCCGCGCTGAGTGCTAATGATAAGGTCGAATCCCCGAGAGTCAAGGGATGGGCCGTTGGAAATTTATGGAAACTTATGCTTGAGAATCATGTAGTTGTGTTATCCACCGTGCCTGACCAGAAGTCAGCGGAGAAAATCGCCGCGGCTCTGGTGACGGAGCATCTGGCGGCCTGCGTAAACCTGGTGCCGGGGCTTGCTTCCATATATATCTGGAAGCAAGAGCTGAAGCGGGAACCCGAATGCCTGTTGATCATCAAAACCACGGCCGGGCACTTCGAGGCCCTGCGCCAGCGCCTGCGCGCGCTGCACCCTTATGAGACCCCGGAGATCCTTGCCCTGCCCGTCAGCCACGGCGACCCGGACTACCTCGGCTGGCTGACGCAGAGTACCTGTAGTTCATGAAAATGGTTCTTCAAACATCGAGCAGAATATCGAGCATGCACACAGGTCAGGAGCACAAATCCCCCCTCGCCCCCCTTTACAAAGGGGGGGGCGCGCCCGGACTGCCGTCAGGCATTGTTCGTCCAACCCCGAGCACCCCCCTTTACAAAGGGGGGAACGCGCATAGCGCGCGGGGGGATTTGGCAGCGCGAGCTTTGTTGTTGGGCACGCTATGGTTGACCGCGATACTGGCGTTGCAGCCGGCCCCGGCCCATGCCGCGTGGCAGCCGCTGCCACCCGATCAGGCGTATCGCCTGCAAGTGCAGCCGCAGGACGGCATGTTGCTGGCCCACTGGGATATTCAGCCCGGCTATTACCTGTACCGGAGCAAATTCCAGTTCATTAGCCGGACCCCCGCCGTGACCCTGGAGAGCGCGCAGTTTCCGGCGGGCGAAACCCATACCGATCAGTTCTTCGGTACCCAGGAAATCTACCGCGGCGGCGTGACCGCGAGTGTTCCCTACACCGGTTCTGGACCGCTGGCGCTGGCAGTCATTTACCAGGGCTGCGCCGATCAGGGGTTTTGCTATCCGCCGCAGACCAAAACCTTCAACCTGACTCTGTCCGCAGCGCAAATCGCGGGCGTACATCCGCCGGATCTCGCGGCCGTGGTGGCCGGTGACCGGAACGCCGGCGGTTTCCCGCCGCCCGATCAGGTGTTTCATTTCAGCGCCTATGCCAAGGATGCGAACACCATCGAGGCCCAGTGGCGGATCGCCGACGGCTATTACCTGTATCGGCAGAAATTCCATTTCGCAAGCTCGGATCCGAACGTGGCGCTGGGTGCACCGGATTTCCCGCAAGGTCAGATCGAGAGCGACCAGTATTTCGGCACGCAGGAAATTTACCGCCAGAGCGTGACGGCCATGATTCCGGTGACGCGCAGCAGCGGCGACAGCCGCGTACCGCTGGCCGTCACCTACCAGGGCTGCGCCGACAAGGGCCTGTGCTATCCGCCGATCACCAAGACCGTGGAGATCAACTTCAGCGCACCGGGCGCTCCCGCGGCCGCGGTGACGTCAACGCTCGCAGCAAACCCTCCGCCGGTCGCACAACAGAACCGGCTCGCGGAACTGATCCGCGCCGGTAACCTTGCGTGGGTGCTGCTGGTATTCCTGGGCCTCGGCATCGCACTGTGCTTTACGCCCTGCGTACTGCCCATGATTCCGATCATCGCCGGCCTGATTGCCGGTCAGCACAACAAGCCTTCCACGCTGCGCGCGTTCTGGCTGTCGCTCACCTATGTGATCGCCATGGCGCTGACCTACACCGTGGCCGGCGTGGTGGTGGCGCTCCTCGGCGCCAACGTTCAGGCCTGGTTCCAGAATCCCTGGATCGTGAGCGTGTTCGCACTGATCTTCGTGCTGCTGGCGCTCGCCATGTTCGGCGTGTACCAACTGCAGATGCCGAGCGCGCTTCAGTCGCGCCTCGTGAGCCTCAGCAATACGCAGCGCGGCGGTGCGTTCGCGGGCGTGGGCGTGATGGGCGTGCTCTCGGCATTGATCGTCGGACCCTGCATCACCGCGCCGCTGGTGGCCGCGTTGCTGGTCATCGGCCAGAGTGGCGATCCGCTGCGCGGCGGGCTGAGCCTCTTCGCGCTCGGCCTCGGTATGGGCGTGCCGCTGCTGATCGTCGGCACCTCCGCCGGCAAGTGGCTGCCCAAGGCCGGCGCCTGGATGACGGCGGTCAAATATTTCCTCGGCGTACTGCTCATTGCCGTGGCCATCTGGTTCCTGTCGCGCATCCTGCCGGGCGCCGTGACGCTCGCCCTGTGGGCCGCGCTTGCCATTGCCTGCGGCGTGTATCTACTGCTGCAAAAGACCGGTGCGCTTGGCTGGCGGCGAGCATGGCAGAGCGTCGGCGTAGTAGTCGGGATTTACGGCGTGGTCATGCTGGTGGGTGCGGCGAGCGGCGCGCAGGATCCGCTGCAGCCTTTGGCGCGCTTCACCCAGCACGCGTCTGGTGTGAGCGATATTGAAGGCCTGCAGTTCACGCGCATCAAGACCGTGGCGGACCTGGATCAGGCAGTAGCCGCGGCCAGCGCCCGGCATCAAACCGTGATGCTGGATTTCTATGCCGACTGGTGTGTATCCTGCAAGGAGATGCGGCAAGACGCGTTCCGCAATCAGAATGTAATTGCCGCACTCGGCAACACGCGGCTCCTGGAAGCCGACGTCACGGCCAACGATGCCGCCGATCAGGCGCTGCTCAAGCACTTCGGCATCTACGGTCCGCCCAGCATCATGTTCTTCAATGACCGCGGCCAGGAACTCAGGGACCAGCGCGTGGTCGGTTACATGGACGCACAGGATTTCGCGCTCCGCGTGCGCCAGGCATTCGCAAACCACACGGGCACAGAAAATTGAAGCACGCTCAAGCCACGGTATTGGTGGTCGTAATCCTGATCGCAGCAGGTGCGGCCGGATTCGGCGTTTACACCTGGATGCAGCCGCTTCATCGCCCGGCACCGGCTGCATCGGCGGCGGAAACGTCGGCGCCGCCGCCCGCGATACCCAGCATGTCCTCCGCCGAAGCGCTGACGGTCCCCATGAACGACCTGCAGGGCAAGCCGCACAGCCTGGATGACTGGCGCGGCAAGGTGGTGCTGGTGAATTTCTGGGCCACATGGTGCCCGCCCTGCCGTGAGGAAGTGCCGCTGCTGGTGAAGCTGCAGGCCAAATATGCGGCCCAAGGTCTGCAAATCGTGGGCATTGCCACCGATGAGCAGAGCGAGCAGGACGTGCGTGACTTCCTCAAGAGAATGGTGGTCAATTACCCCATCCTCATGAGCGGAGGCCACAGCGCCGACATCGTGAATGCCCTGGGGGGCAACTTCATCGGCTTGCCGGTGAGCGTGGTGCTGGAGCCGGACGGCAGAGTGTTCCGCATCAACGCGGGCGCCATGGAGCCCATGGATGCCGAAAACCTGGTCAGAGCCGCGCTAAACCTTCCAGCCCTGCCGTTCGCGAAACCAGCGGTTACAACCCAGGCAACACGCCGCCAACTGCGCTGATCTCCCTGCTTCTGTCAAAACCGGGCATGGACAAACCGTCCTGCCTGCTTCACAATCCTTCCCCCGACCAGCCCTGCAGAACCTCCGGCTCGATTTCGCCGGCCAACTCGAATCATACGGTCAATGGGGTCCCCCGGCGTCGGCCGGGACCGTGAACTGGGGCTGATTCCAGAAATAGAATTGCTATAATCCTGCCGCCATCTCCCTGGAATCCAGGCTTAAATGAAGGCATCGAGTGGCAAATATCCTGATGTTGAATGGGCCCAATCTGAATCTTCTGGGGGAACGGGAGCCGGAATTCTACGGCCATGACAGCCTGCCGGAACTCGACAAGCGTCTCCAGAGCCAGGCCAGAGCCCTGGGCCACACGCTTACGCCATTCCAGAGCAACCATGAGGGCGCGCTCGTGGACCGTGTGCAGCAGGCGCGCCGCGATGGCACCGCGTTCCTGCTGGTCAATCCCGGGGGCTATACGCACAGCAGCGTGGCGCTGCGCGACGCGCTGGCCGCGGTCAAGCTGCCGTTCATCGAAATCCACGTGAGCAATATCCAGGGGCGTGAAGCCTTCCGTCAGCACTCGTATTTCTCGGATCTGGCGCTCGGCACTATTACCGGCCTCGGCACCCAGGGCTACGAGCTGGCACTTATGGCGGCCGACCGCTGGCTGCGCACCCATACCCACTGAACCTGCTTTCCCGGGGTAACGCCTATGGACATACGCAAGGTCAAGAAACTCATCGAGCTGCTGGAAGAATCCGGCATCGCCGAAATCGAGATTACCGAGGGCGAGGAATCGGTACGCATCAGCCGTTATGGCGGCAGCGCACCGGCGGTCACGCATGCGGTGGTAGCGCCCGCCGCGCCTCCGGCCGCGACCGCACCCGCTGCGCCTGCGCCTGCGACCCCGACCGCCGCCGCGCCCGTCGCCGGCGGCAAGGAAATCCCTGCCGGCCACCAGGTGAAATCGCCGATGGTGGGCACCTTCTACCGCTCCGCCTCGCCCGGCTCCAAACCGTTCGTGGATGTCGGCAGCGTGGTCAAGGAGGGCGACACGCTGTGCATCATCGAGGCCATGAAGATGATGAACCAGATCGAGGCCGACAAGGCCGGCACCGTCAAGGCGATCCTGGCCAGCAACGGCGATCCGGTGGAATTCGGCCAGCCACTGATCATCATCGAGTAAGCCGCCATCGCCGCCAAAGCCACCAGCCGCGCGCCGGCGATGCTCGACAAGATCGTGATCGCCAATCGCGGCGAGATTGCGCTGCGCATCCTGCGCGCCTGCCGCGAACTGGGCATCAAGACGGTGGCGGTGTTTTCCACCGCCGATCGCGACCTCAAGCATGTGCGCCTCGCGGACGAAGCACTGTGCATCGGCCCGCCGGCCTCCGCCGATAGTTACCTCAACATGCCGGCCATCATCAGCGCCGCCGAAGTCACCGACGCGGTCGCCATCCATCCGGGTTACGGCTTCCTCGCCGAGAACGCGGATTTCGCCGAGCGCGTGGAAAAAAGCGGTTTCATTTTCATCGGCCCGCGCGCCGAAACCATCCGCCTCATGGGCGACAAGGTCTCGGCCAAGCAGGCCATGCAGAAGGCGGGCGTGCCCACGGTGCCCGGTTCGGACGGCGCAATCACCGACAATGCCAAACAGACCATCGCGAGCGCCAGGAAAATCGGCTACCCGGTGATCATCAAGTCCTCGGGCGGCGGCGGCGGACGCGGCATGCGCGTGGTGCACAGCGAGGCCGCGCTCATGTCGGCCATCAACATGACCAAGGCCGAGGCCAAGGCCGCCTTCGGCAACGACGCGGTGTACATGGAAAAGTTTCTGGAGCGCCCGCGGCACATCGAGTTCCAGGTGCTGGGCGACGGCCAGGGCAACGCCGTGCACCTCGGCGAGCGTGATTGTTCGATGCAGCGCCGCCACCAGAAAATCATCGAGGAGGCGCCCGCGCCCGGCATCAGCGAGAAGCAGCGCCGCACCATGGGTGAGCGCATAGCCGAGGCCTGCGAGGACATCGGTTACCGCGGCGCCGGCACCTTCGAGTTCCTCTACCAGGACGGCCAGTTCTATTTCATCGAGATGAACACCCGGGTACAGGTCGAGCACCCGATCACCGAGTTGGTAACCGGCATCGACATCGTGAAATGGCAGTTGATGATCGCAGCCGGCAAGCCGTTCACGCTCAAGCAGAAGGACATCCAGTTGAAGGGCCACGCCTTCGAGTGCCGCATCAACGCCGAGGATCCGCACAAGTTCACGCCTTCCCCGGGACTCATCACCCGCTGGCACGCACCCGGCGGTCCCGGCATCCGCGTGGACTCGCACGCTTACAGCGGTTACACCGTGCCGCCCTACTACGATTCGCTCCTCGGCAAGATCATCGCCTACGGCGACGACCGTGCATCGGCGCTGGCACGCATGCGCACCGCGCTCATGGAAACCGTGGTCGAGGGCATCAACACCAACATCCCGCTGCACCAGGAACTGTTCAGCGATTCCGCGTTCATCGCCGGCGGCACGAATAT
>DATEJV010000065.1:0-15356 GCA_035277745.1 Gammaproteobacteria bacterium
GACATTCCCGCGAGCGGTATTGAAACACTCGCCGTTACCGCGGGCGTGGGCGAACTGCGGGTCACGCCGTCCGCCGACGACGCGGTGCACGTGAGTGTCAGGCTGGAGCAGAAGGCGCGCGAATTCCTGTGGTTCTTCCACTGGCAGAGCAGCACCACCATGCGTGAAATCCAGAGCGCGCAAATTGTGCAGCAGCACGAAGGCGGTCGGCTGGAGTTGTCATTAGGGTCCAGCGGCAAGCTGGATACCAATCAGGTAAAACAGCACTGGGAACTGCAAATTCCCGCGCGCCTGGCGTTGGTGCTCAACATGAAAGTCGGCCAAGTGAATGTCCAGGATGTCGCCGGCGGGATCGACGTTAATCTCAACGTCGGCGAAATTGATATCGATGTGCCGCGCGGCCCACTGCGTGCGAGCGTGAACGTCGGCCAGATCAGCGCCGCCTCCGCGACCACCGTGCCCGGCCCGATAGATCTGTCGAGCGACATCGGCGAAGCCGCGGTGTTCAGGCAGGGGCAGCGGGTACGCGGCGGCGGGCGGCACAGCGGCCTCGGCCGGCGCATTCATCTGCCCGGGAGCGGTGCGGACAGCATGAAACTCGACGTCAACGTGGGTGAGGTGGACCTGCGGCTGACGTCGCCGGAGACGGGAACCAAGCCTTAGGAAAGACATGCGCTTTTTCACCGCGGCCCGCAGCGTCTATATTGCAGGCGATCTGCGGTGCGACCTGGAAGGATCCCCCGACGCTTCCGGAAGGGCACGTACTTGGAAAGGCTGTGGTTACAGGCAAATAGTAGACAAGGAGGACGCTATGCTGCGTGAACGCGCGCTGAAAGTGGTACTGGTGTTGGTGGGACTGGTCTTTTTGGCCGGAGCCTATCTGATTGTGCGGCCGCCGTTCAAAGATGAAACATTCCGCATGATGCTGAGCCTGTACGTTACCTTGGGCGTTTTCCTGCTGCTCGCGGTGCGCAATCCGGTGCAGCATCGCAGCCTGATAGCCTTTGCCGCCTGGTCGAGCCTGGCGCATGCCGGGGTGATGGGATTCCAGGTATTGCGTAACTTGATTGCCTTCAACGAGTTGCCTGGTGTCATTGCTCTGGCCGTCGTCGGCGTAATCCTGATCGTCCTCGCACCACCCAAAGTAAAGCCAGCTGCATCCTGACGGTAGCCGCATCCGCCACGCCGGACGCGGTTTCGCGCCCTATAATTGGGCATTGAGGACGGCATGCAACTCATCGGTTCACTTTCCAGCCCCTACGTGCGCAAGGTACGTGTGCTCATCGCCGAGAAGGGCCTGGACTGCCCGCTGGTACTCGAAGACGTGTGGGCCGCGGACACCAGAATCCAGCGGCACAATCCGCTCGGCAAGGTGCCGTGTCTGATCCTGGACGATGGCCGTGCGCTGTATGACTCGCGCGTGATCTGCGAATACCTGGATTCACTGCCGCCCGCCAGCAGTCTGATTCCCCTGGGCGGCGAGCGCATCGAAGTGCTGCGCTGGCAAGCGCTGGCCGACGGTGTACTGGACGCGGGCGTGTTGATGAGGCTGGAACACACCCAGCGCGAGCCGCGGGAGCGCAGCGCAAAATGGCTGGTGCGTCAGCGCGGTAAAGTAACCGCGGGCCTGGAAACCATGGCGCAGGAGCTGGACGACCGGGAATGGTGTGCCGGCGCGCGCTTCACGCTCGCCGACATCGCCGTCGGCTGTGCGCTTGGCTGGCTGGCGTTCCGCTTGCCGGAGATTGACTGGCGCTCGACACATCCATCGCTGGCAAAACACTACGCCAAGCTCATGACGCGCCGTCCCTTTGCCGACAGCGCGCCGAAATAATTGCATTTTGTGGAGGCATTTGATTGTGGGAGCGACGGTCCCCGTCGCGATAGCCGCGGAATCGCGGTGAATATCGCCGCTCTCGCCCCGCCATCACTTCTGCGGAATTCCAAGACTCAGTCGCGAAAATTGGTGAATTGCAGCGGTTGGTCCAGCTTGGCGCCACGCAACAGCGCAATCACCGCCTGCAAATCGTCGCGTTTCTTTCCCGAAACGCGCACTTCCTCGCCCTGAATCGCCGCCTGCACTTTCAGGCCGCTGTCCTTGACGAGCTTGACGATTTTCCTGGCCAGCTCCTTGTCTATGCCCTGTTTGACGTTGATTGCCTGTTTGGCCTTGTCGCCGCCAATGGCCTCGATCTTCTGTGGATCGAAGCTCGCCACGTCAATGCCGCGTTTGGCGGCGCGCAAATAAAGAATCTCCTGCACCTGCTTCAACTGGAACTCGCTGTCGGCGTACAGCGTCACCAGATTGTCTTGGCGTTCGATTTTGGCGCTGGTGCCCTTGAAATCGTAGCGCGTACCGATCTCGCGGCTCACCTGATCCACGGCGTTGGTGAGTTCGGCTGTCTCTACTTTGGAAACGATGTCGAAGGATGGCATGGGCACTCCTGAATTGGAATCGTGACTGAAATCGCTCCCACAATATATTGCTGTTCCTACAATCTGACCTGCACCGCCGCGGCGACGCGCGTGGCCTTGGCGCGGGCCTGCGTGATGGTATCGGCGCGCGCCAAGGTGACGCCCATGCGGCGATGACCGCGGATCTGCGGTTTGCCAAACAGCCGCAACATGGTATCGGGCTCGGTGAGCGCCGCATCCACGTTTTCATACAAAGGTCCGTCGGAATCGCCGTGTGGCAGGATTACGGCGGAAGCCGAGGGTCCGAGTTGGCGGATTACCGGAATCGGCAGGCCGAGGATGGCGCGCACGTGCAGTGCGAACTCGGACAGGTCCTGCGAAATCAGCGTTACCAATCCGGTGTCGTGCGGGCGCGGCGAGACCTCGCTGAACCACACTTTGTTTCCCTTGACGAAAAACTCCATGCCGAAAATGCCGCGGCCGCCAAGATTATCGGAAATCACTTTCGCCATGCGCCGCGCCTCGGCGAGCGCCGCGGGCGACATCGGCTGCGGCTGCCAGGACTCGCGATAATCGCCGTGCTCCTGGCGGTGGCCGATGGGCTCGCAGAACGTGGTGCCAGCCGCGTGGCGCACCGTGAGCAGCGTGATCTCGTAGTCGAAATCCACGAAGCCTTCCACGATCACGCGGCCCTGACCGGTACGCCCGCCTTTCTGTGCATACTCCCAGGCGGCGGCGATGTCTGTTTCCTTTGCGATGACGCTCTGGCCTTTGCCGGAGGAACTCATTACCGGCTTCACCACGCACGGCAGAGTGATGGCTTTCACGGCTGCGCGAAATTCTTCAAGCGTATCGGCGAATTTGTAAGGTGAGGTGCGAATTTTCAGTTCTTCCGCCGCCAAGCGGCGGATGCCTTCGCGGTCCATGGTGAGGCGCGCGGTGCGCGCCGTGGGAATCACCGTCCAGCCTTCTTTCTCCAATTCCAGCAAGGTCGGGGTGGCGATGGCTTCCAGTTCCGGCACGATATAGTGGGGTTTTACCAGTTCCACCACGCGCCGCACTTCTGCGCCGTCCAGCATGTTGACGACGTGCGCGCGGTGCGCCACCTGCATCGCCGGCGCATGCGCGTAGCGGTCCACGGCGATGACCTCGACGCCGAAGCGCTGCGCCTCGATGGTGACTTCCTTTCCCAGTTCCCCCGAGCCAAGTAACAGCAGGCGGGTGGCGTTGGACGTTAGCGGTGTTCCGATGCTGATCATGCGGTGCCCTTGATGGGGGCAGCTTTGAGACGCGCGCCGCGCAACAGAATCTCCTCGCCGATTTCCAGATCCTCGGGCGTGCCCCAGAGTACCAGCACGTCGCCGGTCCTCAGCACCGTATCGGACGAGGGCTGACGGCCGATCACGCCTTCGCGGCGCAGCGCGGTCACCACAACCTTGTGCGCCCGGAGATCGAGTTCGCCGAGGCTCTTGTTGATGGCGTGCGCGCCGGGCTCCAGTGCCACGGTGTAAAGCTGTTCGCGGAAGGCATGGCTGGGATCAATCGGCAACGCATCCTGGCCGCGGAACACGCTGCGCAGCAGGCTGTAGCGGTGCGCGCGCACGTCCTGGACCTTGCGCAGGATCTTTTTCATGGGCACGCCCAGCAGTTGCAGCAGGTGCGCGGCCACCATGAGGCTGGATTCCAGGGTCTCGGGAATCACTTCGGTCGCGCCCGCCTGCATGAGCTTGTCCAACTCCGCGTCATCGCGAGTGCGCACCAGCACCGGCAGATCGGGCCGCAGTTTCTTGGCATGTGCCAGAATCTTGAGAATCACCGGGATGCGGAAATAGCTGATTACCAGCGCGCGTGCATGCTCCACGCCCGCGGCCTTGAGCACCGCCGGGTTGGTGCCGTCCCCGTAATAGGCCGGATCGCCGGCTTCGCGCGCCTGTTTGACGCGCATCGGATCCAGATCCAGGGCCACGAACTCGAAACCCTCGGGTTCGAGAAAGCGCGCCACGTTCTGGCCGACGCGGCCGTAGCCCACGATCACCACGTGGTCGCGCAAATGCAGCTGCTGCTGGCCGATGTCGTGCAACAGGCGGTCGTGCTCTTCGCCGGATTGATCGCGTGGGTAGAGCCGGTTGGCGAGTGCGCCGTTGAAGCGGATCAGAAGCGGGCTCACCAGCATGCTGATGACGATGACCGCCAGACCGAACTCCGCCACCGGCGCGCGGATCACCGCCTGGGCCAGACCCAGCGCCAGCAGGGCGAAACCGAATTCGCCGCCCTGATTGAGCGCGAGCGCCGTGCGCAGGGCGGTAGCACGGTCGCCGCCCAGCACGCGCGTCAGCGCCCCCACCAGCACGGTCTTGAACAGCATCAGCAGCGCCACGCACGCGAGCAACAGCCACCAGTGGCGCATGATGGTGAGCGGATTGATGAGCATGCCGACGGTGACGAAAAACAGGCCGAGCAGGATGTCGCGGAACGGGCGGATGTCGGCCTCCACCTGATGGCGGTATTCGGTTTCCGCGAGCATCATGCCGGCGAGAAACGCGCCCAGCGCGAGCGACAGTCCGAGCGCCGCCGTGCCCCAGGCGCTGGCGAGCGTGAACAGCAGCACGGCGAGCGTGAATAATTCGGCGGAACGCGTGGTGGCGATCTGGTGGAACAGCGGCCGCAGCAACCAGCGGCCGAACGCCAGGATCACGATTACCGCGAGCGCACCTTTGCCGAACGCCAGCAGCAGCGCGCCTGCCAGTTGCGTTCCGATGCCGTGAGTGAGGCCGGGAATCAGGATCAGGAATGGAATCACCGCCAGATCCTGGAACAGCAGCACCGCGATGGTGAGCCGTCCGTGCTGCAGGTTGAGTTCGTTCTGTTCCGCGAGCTGCTTGACCACGATGGCGGTGGAGGACATGGCAAAGGCGCCACCGATGACGATGGCCACCGGCAGCGTCACGCCAAACAGCCAGGCGGCGAGCGCGGTGCCCGCGGTGGTTAGCAGAACCTGCAGTCCGCCCAGCACCAACACCGCCTTGCGCATCACGATGAGACGTGGCAGCGAGAATTCCAGGCCCAGCGTGAAGAGCAGGAACACTACGCCGAACTCCGCGAGCGCGCGCGTGTCTCCGGTATCCGCGATCCAGCCGAGGCCGTGCGGGCCGACGATGAAGCCGGTGGCAAGATAGGCGATGACCGTGGGCAGCTTCACGCGCTTGAGCGTCACCACCACCAGTACCGCGGCGGCCAGCAATATCAGGATGGAGCGCAGGGTGGTGTGTTCCATGGCGGGCGCGTGGTTTTCTGACCGGCCAATCTTACCGGAACCCCGGAGCTATACTGGTGACCAGCGGTTCCGCCGCGCTACCCCGGGCATCCGGCATGTTCAAACGCCTGATTTATCTGACCGGTTCCGGCCTGCTCGCCGTGACGTTGCTCGGCAGCACGCGCTGCCAGAACACCATCAACAACGGCATCGGGCCGGATGGCGCTAATTTCGTGACCACGCTGGCCGTGGAAGACGCCAACGGCAATGCCGCCAGCAGTTTTTCCGCCGGTCAGCAGATTCAATTCGTGCTGAGCGTGCGCAACCGCAGCGCCACCAGCCAGACCCTAAGCTTCAATACCGCGCAGCAATTCAACTTCGCGGTGTTTGACAGCGGCACGGCCACGGAAGTCTGGACCTGGTCCCTGGGCCGGGTATTTGTCCAGCAGACCACGACGCTCACCATCGCCGCGGGCCAGACGCAAACCTTCACCGTGGTCTGGAACCAGACCGATGACGCGGGCTTCGCGGTAGCGTCCGGAAACTATGAGGTGTTTGCCGGTTTGACCTGCAGTAACACCGGCAGCGCATCGAACTCATCTTCTTCCGCGAATACCGCGTGCATGCCGGGCGGTGTGCCGGGTTCCGGCGATCTGGCGCCCAGCGTATACGTTTCCACGCTGGTGCCGTTTACCATCCAGTGAGTCCCGAAAGACTATACTGAATCGAGTCATGTTTTCTCGTGGTTGATCCGGGGGTGGCCCATGCGCCTTCTCTTGCGTTTCGCCGGAATAATCCTGTGTGCCGGGTTGGTGCTCGGCAACACGCAGTGCCAGCAAAACAACAGCAGCAGTGGTGACAGTGACGGATCACCGACCTTTGTCACCACCCTGGCGGTGGAGAGTGCGCACGGCATCCCCACCACGAGTTTCACGTCGGGCGAGAGCATTCAGTTCGTATTAAGCGTGCACAACCGCACCAATATGCCGCAAACCATCACTACCCAGGTGTGCGTGTCGCAGTTCGATATCGCGGTAGTGACTGCCGGCACGGCCAACGTGGTATTCAACGGTCCGGTTCCGGGAATGCAATGCATGGCCATCAGTCTGGATGGTGTTCCCATGAACTTCGCGGCAAACGAAACAAAAACCTTCACGGTGATGTGGAATCAGACCGGTCTCGCCGGCCAGCCGGTGGCGCCCGGGAATTACGAGGTCATGGGCGGCGTGGTGTGCTGGAATCCGCCGTCGAACGGACAGTCTGCGGGATACGCTACGGTGAATTGCATGGCACCTGGTGTTCCTGCGCCCCAGGAACTCACGCCCACGCAGTACCGTTCCGACTTGGTGGCGTTCACGATTCAGTGAATTCGTTTTCCGTCATGCGCTACGGAGGCTTTATGCATACCGGTTATTTTCTTGGCGGCGTGTTGCTGCTCACGGCGGTTTTGCCGGGGCCTGCGCTGCGGGCGGCCGAACCTCCGGCGCACTGCGATTCCGGCAACGGCGGCATCACGCTGCCGGCGGGTTTCTGTGCCACGGTATTTGCCGACAACCTGGGCACGGCACGCCGGCTGACGGTCGCGCCGGACGGCGACGTGTACGTGGCGCTGCTCAGTCCGGAATCCGGCGGCGGCATCGTGGCCCTGCGCCCGGGTGCGGGCGGCCGTGCCGTCGAAATCAAACGCTTCGGGGAATACGGCGGCACCGGCATCCGCGTGCACGCGGGGTATCTGTATTTCGCCACGCCTACCGAGGTGCTGCGTTACAAGCTCGTGCCGGGACAGTTGTTGCCGGATACCACGCCCGAGGTGGTGATCAGCGGATTCCCCGAGCAGGACGAGCACGCCGCCAAGACCTTCGCGTTTGACGATACCGGACATATTTACGTGAACGTCGGTGCGCCGTCCAACGCCTGCCAGCGCGAGGACCGCCGCCGCGGTTCGCCCGGTATCCGGCCGTGTCCGTATCTCACCGAGCACGGCGGCATCTGGGAATTCAATGCCGACAAGATCAACCAGCATTTTCCGCAGGACGGGCAGCGCTACGCGACCGGCATCCGCAACGGCATGGCGATTGCATGGAATGCGGCGGTGAAACAGTTGTATGACCTGCAGATGGGACGCGACCAGTTGTACGGGAACTGGCCCGAGCTGTACACGCCGCAGCAAAGCGCCGAGTTGCCGGCGGAAGAGTTCCTGCGCGTCGGCCGCGGCGACAACTTCGGCTGGCCGTACTGCTACTACGATCAGTTGCAGCACAAGCGCGTGCTCGCGCCGGAATACGGCGGCAACGGCAAGCAGGTGGACGAATGTGCCCAATACGCCAAACCGATACTCGCGTTCCCCGGCCACTGGGCACCCGAGGCTCTGGCCTTTTATACCGGCGACGCATTTCCGGCTGCGTACCGTGGCGGTGCGTTCATCGCGTTTCACGGTTCCTGGAACCGTGCGCCATTGCCGCAGGCGGGCTACCAAGTGGTGTTCGTGCCGTTCAGGGGCGCATTGCCCGCAGGCGGCTATCGGGTGTTTGCCGGGGATTTTGCCGGCATGAGCCCGCTGGCTTCGCCGGACGACGCACACTTTCGGCCCAGCGGCGTGGCCGAGGGACCGCACGGCGCTCTTTATATAAGTGATTCCCAGCACGGACGCATCTGGCGGGTTATCTATCAACGTCGTTGATTGCAGTTACCAGTCGCGTGCACGCCGTTATCATTGAAATTTTTCCGGAGCAGTGCGCATGCGGCTGGCCGTATTGATCCTGATAGTTCTGGTGGCACTGGCCGGATTGACGCTCGCCACCCTGGGCTGGCGGCGCCGTCGCGTGCCGCTCGCGATCAGCAGCTTGCACGGGCTCGCCGGCATCGCGGCGATCGTGTTGCTGATCGTGCTGGACACGCACCTCCCGCATGACCGTGCGCTCATCGTGGCCACGGTGTTGTTCATGCTGGCGGCCACCGGCGGCCTGATGTTGTTTGCATTTCGCGCCGCGCACCAGACTTTGCCAAGCGCCATCGTGGTGCTGCACGGCGGCTTCGCGGTGGTCGCACTGATCGTGATGCTCATCGGCTATGTGTACACCGGATGATGGCGGCGGCGTCGCACACTGAGTCCCGGGGTTTTTCCACGGCGGCCGTGCAGCTGACTGCGACGCTGCTCGGGTTCGCGGGCACCGCGCTGGTCATCGTGCAGGCGGGCGTGTGGGTGAAGCACAGTCACGCGAGTATTGCAGCGCTGGCATTGACTGCCTGCACGCCGCTGATCGCCGCGCTGGTGTTTGCAGCAGTACCCAGACGCGCATCCGAAAGCGACAACGTGCGCCATTACTCACCGCATGCGTTCATGCTTTGGATCACGTTGGGTTTGCCGGTGGTGCTTACGGCGCTCGCCATGGCCCTGATCGGTATCAGCGGCAGCTTTGCCGATTATTTCGGATTGGCCCTGCTGGTGGCAGCCAATACCGGGCGCAATCTGCGAGACTGGCTGCGCGCCCGCTGGCTGAAAAAGGCGGGGGGCCCCGGCTGAGCCGTGCGGCCTGCAGCCGACCAGGGGGAAGACATTGCAGCCATCAACCGCACCCTCAGAGGCCGCGCTATATCTGGGCTTTGAGCCTTTTCCCTTGGCCCATGGCAGGGGTTGTGAACCCGGGCCAATCTATTTTGCATAATACCAACCGAATTGCCCCCATACCGGGGCGTAAAGCCATGGGGTTTAATCGCAATCTATGGGGAACCTGGCAACCATCCTGAGAGGCATGCGCCTGTGGCGCTGGCTGCCCGGCATCGGTATTGCGCTGCTGCTGATGGCTGCGGCCGCGCTGCAATTCGGACGCGGCGCCGAAGGTTTGGTGGCGCGCGCCGGGTTGTCGCTCGCACCGCAGCGCCCCCCCAATCCCGACGTGGTGGTGGTAGCCATGGACGCCGCGGCGCTGCAGACCCATGGGCCCCGGCCCTGGCGTCGCGACCTGTTCGCACAGCTGACCGCGCAACTTTCGGCCGACCGCGCGCGGGTGATCGCCTATGTCCCGGCATTCAGCGCGCCGCAGAATGCCGAGGCACTTCAATATCTGCACAACCTCGCGTCGCTGGAGACGGTCAAAAAGGATCGGTACGCCGCGCGCCAAATTGCCCGGGCCCGGGACGCGCTGTCCACCGATCAGGCGTTTGCTGACGGTATTACCAAGGCCGGCAATGTGATCCTGGCGGCGCATGGCGTCGTGGGACAGACGCCGATGACGGCGCCGTTGCCTCCCTGGTTGAGCCTGAAGATGCGGGTAGCGCAACCCGGAACCTCGATGACGACCGGTTGGCTTTTCCAGCCCGGGAGCGCCAGCCTTGACCCGCCGCTCGCGGTGCTTGGACAGGCGGCCGGCGGCATCGGCTGGTTATCGGAATCCCCGCCCGCAGAACTGCGCGCTCTGATGGTCAACGTGCGCGGTCAATTGTTCCCGGGCTTTGCTCTGCTGGTGGCGGCGCACGATCTGGGGCTCGGCAATGACGACATCGTCGCCCATGCCGGCGGTGGCATCAGCCTCGGCGATGAATATCTGTTTACCGACGCACAGTTGCGCGCACAATTGCGCCGCTACCCGGGCGGCGCCGGTCGCGGCACCATACCGGTGTACGGCTTCGATGCGGTGCTCAACGGACTGGTGCCTGCGGAAAATCTCGCCGGCAAGACCGTGATCGTCGGCCCGAGCGGCGGAGATGCGCCAACCATGGCCGCGGCCGCGGCCGTTTCCCGCATCCTGAACAACGATCTGGTGGCCGCGCCCTGGTGGGCGTGGGCGCTGCGTGCACTGATGACATTGCTGGTGGGCGTGTACCTGACGGTCATGGCAAGCCGCATGCGGCGATGGCCGGTGCTGGTCGCGAGTGTGCTGTTTTTGATTGTGCTGGTGAACGCCGAATTCATCCCGCTGCTCGCGCGCGGCGTGTGGTTGCCGCTGATCCTGCCGATCCTGTTTCTGGTTGTCGGGTATGCGCTGGTGGCGACGCTGCAGTGGTTGCACGAGTGGCACGGCGTCCCCAACGCGGAATTCTCCGAAACCAACCGCGAATTGGCGCTCGCGTGCCAGGCCCTCGGGCGCTACCACGACGCGCTCACGTATTTCGGCAAATGCCTGCCGTCCGCGGCCCTGCATGAAAACCTGCTGCACCTCGGGCACGAACACGAACGCCATCGCCGCTATCCGGAAGCCGTCGAGGTGTACACCGAAATGCAGCGGCGCGTGCCGGAGTTCGGCAGCGTCGCTGAGCGTCTGCGCAAGCTGCAGGCGCTGGACCGCCAGACCGGGCTGGCGCGCGCGCACACCGGCGTGTCCCTTCTGCTCACCGACGACGGCCTGCAGAAACCGGTGTTGGGGCGCTACCAGCTGCTGCGCGAACTCGGGCGCGGCGCCATGAGCGTGGTGTACCTGGGCAGCGATCAGAAAATCAATCGCACCGTGGCCATCAAGACCTTGAATTTCGCCAACGAATTTTCCGGCAGCGTGCAGCAGGATGTGATACGGCGATTCTTCCGTGAAGCGGAAACCGCCGGCCAGCTGAATCATCCGAACATCGTCACCATTTACGACGTGGGCGAGGACCAGGGGCTGGCGTACATCGCCATGGACTATGTCGCAGGCACGCCGCTGCAGGATTACGCGCTGCCGGGATGCCTGTTGCCGATCGAGGAAGTGCTGGCCATCACCATCAAGATCGCCGAGGCGCTCGACTATGCGCATGCACGCAGTGTGGTGCACCGCGACATCAAACCCGCGAACATCCTGTACGAGCGCGACACCGGACGCCTGAAGATCACCGATTTCGGCGTGGCTGGAGTGCTGAACGCCAGCAAGACCCGTACCGGCACGATACTCGGCAGCCCGTCCTACATGTCACCGGAACAGGTGGGCGGCGGAAAGGTGGACGGGCGCAGCGATCTGTACTCCCTGGGCGTGACCCTGTACCAGTTGCTGCGCGGCGAGCTGCCGTTCGAGGCGCCGACACTGACCGGACTCATGTTCAAGGTGGCGAATTCGACCCCACCCGATGTCAGCTTCCTGCGGCCGGACATTTCCCCGGTGCTCAAAGCGCTGGTGGATCGCATGCTGCAGAAAAAACCCGATGCGCGCTTCCAGACCGGAGCGGAATTGGCGAATGCGGTGCGCCAATGTCGCGGCCGGGCCAGGCGTGCCGGCTGAAAGCCGCGTGTTCCGGTCACCCCCGGAATTTTCCGGATACGACCTCGGGGGATTCCTGTGCTACAGTTAAAGTGATTGGGGATACAAGTGTTTGCGTGCACAACCTTAGCCAGCATGTAAGGAGTAACTCATGTCAAGGCAAATGTGGTTAAAGATTTCGAGCGTGTTGATTTTGTGTGCGGCGCTGCCGATGGCGGCCTACGCCGCCGACGGCAGTTTCAATTACAACTACGTCAACGGCGGCTACGTGAGCGAAAGCCCGAGCACCGGCTCCAGTCTCAATGGTCTCGGTGTGGATGGTTCCTACACCTTCACGCCCAACTGGCACGCGTTCGCGGGCTACAGCCATCTCACCTGCTGCAGCATCAGCGAAAACAACTTCAATGTGGGTGCCGGTTACCACATGGACCTGAGCAACCAGTTGGGCCTGTTCGTTGAAGGCGAGTTTCTGCGCTTCAATGCGACCGGCACCAGCGCCAACGGCTGGGGCGTGGATGGCGGCGTGCGCTTTGCCATCAATTCGCAGTTCGAAGTGGATGGCTTCGTGAGCCATACCGATGTCAACACCAATCCGAGCAGCACAGAGAACACCATCGGCGTGCGCGGGCTGTTCAACATCAACCAGCAGTGGAGCGTGTTCGCGAGCTATTCCAACAACTCCGACTTCAACACCTTCCAGGCCGGCGTGCGCTTTTATTATTGAGCGCCTGCCGATGTGCCATCCAAGCCCCGGCCACGCCGGGGCTTTTTTTCAGCACTGAACCCTTAATGCACGCACGCCACAGGATTTGCGGATCCATCAGGCTTGTCATCCGGCGCTGCCTACCTATACGATGTACGCGCAACGCACTCAATTCCTGTTCAGCGGAGAAGTCATGCGCACGTTTTTGATGTGGCTGGTCGCGACGGCGATCGCCGTGCCGTTTGCGGTCAGAGCGGCCGCGCCCGATTACAACACCGTGGATCTGAGTTACGCCAAGGGCGCCACCACCGGCTTCAGCGGCGGCAGCGGTTACCAGCTCGCCGGCAGCTATGCCTTCGACACCTACTGGTTCGTCGCCGGCAATTACACCCAGAACCGGTTCAACGGCGGCATCCTCACCGGCGGGTTTTTCACTCGCGATGAATCCTTGTCCGTGGGCGTGCATTTCGCGCTCGGCGATTCCATGGACATGGTGGCACGCGCGGGCTACGCCAACGATCACTGGAAACAGGGACCGAGTACCAACCTGTTTCCGGGCTTCGTGGTGTCCACCAGCGACAACCAGGACGGCTACGATTTCGGCTTCGGCCTGCGGTTCCTGCCGCTGGATCAGTTGGAACTCAACGTGTTCCTTGATCAGGACAACGTGGGTCTGCTGAGCCACGACCACAACCGCTCCGAGACCGTGGGCACACTCGGGGCCATGTACAAGCTGACCGAGAATTACGGTTTGGGCCTGAGCTATGCGCGCGGCAGCCATAACAGCGCCAGCATGTGGATGCTCACCGGCCGCTGGTTCTTCCTGCCGAACCAGTAATCTCGAGGTTGCACTCCGCGCAATAACCCCCGGCCAGGCCGGGGGTTGTTTTTTGTGTGTCCGGAAGTGCGCGCTTTTATGCCAACATGGACAGGCCGCACAGCCTTCCGGAGCCGGGAACATGCAGAACGTGGTGATTGTGGGCGGCGGGTTCGCAGGCTTGCAGGCGGCGCGGCGCCTGGGCGACGCGCACGGCCTGCAGGTCACGCTGCTCGACCGCTACAACCATCACGTGTTCCAGCCGCTGCTTTATCAGGTTGCCATGGCGGAGCTCAGCCCGGCCGACATCGCCGTGCCGCTGCGCAGCGTGCTGTCGCGTTACTCCAATGTACGCATCTATCAGAGCAACGTGGACAGCGTGGATTTGCAGACCCGGCAGGTGAACGCGGGTTTCGGCACGCTGCCCTATGATTTCCTGTTGCTCGCCTGTGGTGCCAGCCACACCTATTTCGGGCACGACGATTGGGAGCCCTGGGCGCCGGGCCTGAAGACCGTGGAGCAGGCGCGCGAAATCCGCCGCCGCGTGTTGCAGGCCTACGAAGCCGCGGAATACACCCGCGATCCGGAAATGCGGCACCGGTTGCTGACGTTCGTGATCGTGGGCGGCGGCGCCACCGGCGTCGAATTGGCGGGAGCCATCGCCGAGATGGCGCGCTTCACCCTGGCGCGGGATTTCCGCAACATCCGGCCCGAGTTGACGCGCGTGGTGCTGGTGGAAGCCGGACCGCGCCTGTTGCCGGCACTGCCGCCGACACTTTCAGCCTACGCGGCACGCGCGCTCAGCGAACTGGGAGTGCAGGTGCGTACCGGGACCGCGGTTACGCAGGTGACGGCGACCGGTGTCGAGCTCGGTGCGCAGCAGATTCTCGCCGGCACGGTTCTCTGGGCCGCGGGCGTCGCGGCGGCACCGCTCGGCGGCACGCTGGGTGCGGTCACCGACCGGCAGGGGCGCATAATCGTGAACGCGGATTTGAGCCTGCCCGGCCATCCCGAGGTGTTCGTGGCGGGCGACCTCGCGCACTTCGCCCATCAGACCGGCGAAGCCTTGCCGGGTATCGCGGCCGTGGCCAAGCAACAGGGCCGTCATGTGGCCGAAACCATTCTCGCGGAGCAGACAGGCCGTGCACGCCGGCCGTTCCGCTACCGAGACATGGGGCAGTTGGCCACCATCGGCCACAAGCGTGCCGTGGCGCAGATCGGGTGGTTCAAGCTGTGCGGTTGGCCGGCCTGGGTGGTATGGGTGTTTGCGCACATTTACTATCTGATTGATTTTCGCAGCCGCGTGCTGGTGATGCTGGCCTGGGCCTGGACGTATGTCACGCACCGGCGCGGCGCGCGGCTGATTCTGGGCAAATCGGATTGAGTGCGCACGGACCATCATCCACGGTTACCGTGCCGGAGCTGGATATGAATAAACCTTTCACCGCCTACCGTATTCATCAGGGCGACACACGCATCAGCGCGCGCTTCGAGCAGCTGACGCTCGACCAGCTCACGCCCGGCGAGGTCGTCATCCGGGCGCAATATTCCAGCGTCAACTACAAGGATGCGCTCGCCGCCACCGGTAAAGGCAAAATCCTGCGGCGCTTCCCGCTGGTCGGTGGCATAGACGTAGCCGGCGTGGTGGCGTCATCCGCCGATCGCCGCTTCAAAAAAGGCGACAAAGTCCTGGTCACCGGCTGCGGTCTGAGCGAAGACCATGACGGCGGCTACGCGGAATACGTGCGCGCCCAAAGCACGTGGGTGATTCCGCTGCCCAAAGGCTACACCACGCACACTGCCATGATGCTCGGCACCGCCGGCTTCACCGCGGCGCTCGCCATCCACAAGCTGGAACACAACGGTCTCAATCCCAAAGGCGGGCCGGTGGTCGTGACCGGCGCCACGGGCGGCGTGGGTTCGCTGGCCGTGAACATGCTTGCCAAACGCGGCTATGAGGTAGTGGCCGTCACCGGCAAGCGCGACGCGCGGGAGTATCTGCAG
>DATEJV010000066.1:0-4048 GCA_035277745.1 Gammaproteobacteria bacterium
CACATCGCGACGGCACCCGCGCCCGACCAATAGGCATGGAGCAAGAGGCAAATGGGACTGCTTAATGTCGAACTGGGGAGCCGCAGTTACCCCGTGCGTATTGACCGTGGGCTGCTGACGCGTGCGGATTTGTTTCCCGCAGGCCTGCGGAAAGGCGCAGTCTGCATCGTTACGGATGACAACGTCGCGCCGCTCTACTTGAAGCCGCTCACCAAAACGCTCACAGCATTTGCGCCGCAGCATCTCATCCTTCCGCACGGCGAGGAGCACAAGAACTGGTCCGCGCTGGATCACATCTTCAAGCACCTTCTGGAACACCATTTCGGCCGTGACGCGGTACTGATTGCACTCGGTGGCGGCGTGGTCGGCGATGTCGCGGGATTTGCCGCCGCCTGCTACCAGCGCGGCATCGGCTACGTGCAAGTGCCCACCACGCTGCTCGCGCAAGTGGATGCGTCCATCGGCGGCAAAACCGCGATCAACCACCGCGACGGCAAGAACATGATCGGCGCGTTCCATCAACCGCTGGCAGTGCTGAGCGACCTGGATACGCTCAAGACCCTGCCGCCGCGCGAACTCAGCGCCGGTCTTGCGGAAATCATCAAGGCCGCGCTCATCGCCGACGAGGATTTGTTCGTGTGGCTCGAAGGCAATGTCCAGGCGTTGCTGGACCTGGAGCCGGAGGCCTGTTTGCACGCCGTCACGCGCGCCTGCGAAATCAAGCTCACCATCGTCACCGAGGATGAATACGAACAGGGCCGACGTGCGGTGCTCAACCTCGGGCACTCCTTTGGTCACGCCATCGAGAACGCGCTCGGCTACGGCGAGTGGCTGCACGGTGAGGCCGTGGGCGCCGGCCTGGCCATGGCTGCCGACCTGTCGGTGCGCATGGACTGGATCAGGGCCGCCGAGTACCGGCGCATTTGCCGCTTGCTGCAACGCGCGGGCCTGCCCAACAAACCGCCGCCTTCGGTGTCGCCGCTGCAACTGCTCGAGGCCATGCGCCATGACAAGAAGAACCGCAAGGGACGGCTGCGGCTGATTCTCCTCAAGGGTGTCGGCAAGCCGGTGATCAGCGATGATTTCGACACGCAATTGCTGGGCGACACGCTGATCGGCAAGCCGCTGTGAAGCGCGAATCCGCCGCGCGATTGGCAGCGTACGCGGCGACTGCATCCACCTCCCGCGGCCGGCGTTACCCGGAACCGCCGCCCCAATACCGCAGCGAATACCAGCGCGACCGCGACCGCATCATCCATTCGACCGCCTTCCGGCGGCTGATGTACAAGACCCAGGTGTTCGTGTACGACGAAGGCGACCTGTATCGCACGCGCCTCACGCACTCGCTGGAAGTCGCACAGGTGGCGCGCAGCGTGGCGAGCGCACTGCAACTCAACGAGCCGCTGACCGAAGCCATCGCCCTCGCCCACGACCTCGGCCACACGCCTTTCGGTCACGCCGGTCAGGATGCGCTGAATGCCGCGATGCGCGACTACGGCGGCTTCGAGCACAACCTGCAGTCGCTGCGCGTGGTGGACCTGCTGGAAGAGAAATATGCCGAGTTCCCCGGCCTGAATCTGACCTACGAGGCGCGCGAAGGCATTCTCAAGCACTGCTCGCTCGCCAACGCACGGGAGCTGGGCGAACTCGGCCGGCGCTTCATCGAGCGCCGTCAGCCGGGGCTCGAAGCGCAGCTTGCCAACCTCGCCGATGAAATCGCCTACAACAACCACGACGTGGACGATGGCCTGCGCGCCGGCCTCATCCGCATCGAACAGCTCATGGAAATCGAGCTGTTCCGCCAACCTTATGACGCGGTGGCGGCACGCTATCCGGGATTACCGGCACGGCGCCTGATCCACGAAACCGTGCGGCGCATGATCAGCCGCCTGATCACCGATCTCATCGAACACAGCCGCGCCAATATCGAAGCGGCTGCGCCCGCGCGTATCGAGGATGTGCGTGCGCTGTCGGCTCCGTTGATCGCGTTCAGCGCCGAGATCGGCGCGCAAAACCTGGCGCTGGCGCGCTTTCTGCGCACGCATTTTTATTACCACCCGCAGGTGCGGCATGCGGCGGAAAAAGCTGATCAAGTCGTCAAGGGGTTGTTCAGCGCCTACTTCAACGAGCCGTCATTGCTGCCGAACGCCGCGCCGGCGGCGGACAGTAACGCGGCGCGCGCGCGTCAGGTTGCGGATTACATCGCCGGCATGACCGATCGTTTTGCGCTGCGCGCCTACCGGCGGCTGACCGG
The DNA here is from genome assembly GCA_035277745.1 of Gammaproteobacteria bacterium. Taxonomy (GTDB): domain Bacteria; phylum Pseudomonadota; class Gammaproteobacteria; order Natronospirales; family REEB76; genus REEB76. The sequence continues at coordinate 2,255 of DATEJV010000066.1, forward strand.
CGCGAGCGTGAGCCTGTCGGGTACCGCGTGAACCGCATGTTAGAATTGCGGCGCGCTTCACAAACATAAACGCATTCGCATGCTCACCAGCAATATCGTGCCGCGCCGCGAACGGCTGATCTTCGCCCTCGATGTGGCCGATGCCGAGAGCGCGCGCCGCCTGGTCACGCAACTCGGCGACAGTGTGCAGTTTTACAAGATCGGTCTCGAGCTGTTCATGGCCGGCGGCTATTTCGAACTGCTCGACTGGCTGGTCGCGCAGCACAAAAAAGTGTTCGTGGATCTCAAGTTCTTCGACATCCCGGCCACCGTGCAGGCCGCGGTGCGCCAGTTGTCGCAACGCGGCGCCACGTTCTGCACCGTGCACGGTAACCAGTCCATCATGGAAGCCGCCGCCGAAACCAAGGGCAATCTCAAGGTCCTCGCGGTCACGGTGCTCACCAGCCTGGATCGCGGCGATCTCGACGATCTGGGGTTTCACTGCGACGTCGAGCAACTGGTGCTGTCGCGCGCGCGCCGCGCACTGGATGCCGGTTGTGACGGCGTGGTGTCCTCGGGCCTGGAAGTCGCGCGGCTGCGCGCCTTCATTGACCATCGGCTGCTGGTGGTCACGCCCGGCATCCGCCCCGTGGACAATCGGCCCGAAGACGATCAGAAACGCGCGGTAAGCGTGGAGCAGGCTTTGCATGGCGGCGCCGATTACATCGTTGTCGGCCGGCCGATCCGCAATGCCCCCAGTCCGCGCGCCGCCGCAGAACAAATCCAGCACAGTATTGCGGCACTCTTTCCGAAATGAGCGCCACCAAAACCAATCTGTTGGTTGAACACGGCGATCTGAAATCCCCCCTCTTTCGCACTTTGCTTGTTGGCTGCGCTTGTTGGCTGCGCAGTCCTGCTCCGCCAAAAGTCCAGCCCATGCGTCCTGCATGGGCGTTCGCGGCGCTGCCGCTTACCCTGCTTCGCCACAAGTCCAGCCCATACATCCCGTATGGGCGTTCGCGGCGTCGCCGCTCACCCTGCTGCGTGCAAAAGTCCAGGGCAGCCCCGAACACTCCGCAATCCGGCTCCGTGTTCGGGTCCAGGGCGGCCATCCATGGCCGCCCGCTCATCGCTGCGCGTCTCGCCCCCCTTTATAAAAGGGGGGGAACGTGCCGCTGACGATGGACTCGCTGTGCGGCTTGCGAACTCTTCCCCCCCTTTGGAAAAGGGGGGAGCGCGTCCCGCGCGGGGGGATTTTTCTTGAGTCACGGCTTCGGGTTCCGTCATTCATAGGAGTAAACCTTGCCTCAAGTGCTGAAAAACGATTTGCTCCTGAGGGCCCTGCTGCGCGAGCCCACAGAGCACACGCCGGTGTGGATCATGCGTCAGGCCGGCCGTTATCTTCCCGAGTACCGCGAAATCCGCGCACGCGCCGGCAGCTTCATCGAGCTCATGAGCACGCCGGAACTCGCCTGCGAAGTCACGCTGCAACCCGTGAAGCGCTTTCCGCTGGACGCCGCCATCCTGTTCTCCGACATTCTCACCATTCCCGCCGCCATGGGTCTGGGCCTGCAATTCGTCGAGGGCGAAGGTCCGGCCTTCGAGCGCCCGGTGCGTGCCCAGGCGGCGGTCGCCAGACTCGGCGTGCCCGACCCCGAAAAGGATTTGCGCTATGTACTGGATACCGTGCGTCTGGTGCGGCGCGAGCTTGCCGGGCGCGTGCCCTTGATCGGATTTGCCGGCAGCCCGTGGACGCTTGCCTGCTACATGGTCGAAGGCGGCGCCAGCAAGGAATTCGCGCTCATCAAGGCCATG
>DATEJV010000067.1:0-6956 GCA_035277745.1 Gammaproteobacteria bacterium
GTGCTTTTGCCGGCGCCCGAGGGACCGGTGACGAACAGCATTTCCCCGCGTTCGGCGGTGAAGCTCAGACCTGCCAGCGCTTCGTTGCCGCCGGCATAACGTTTGCTGACTTCGTGGAACTCGATCACGATCGGTACTCGCGGCGGTCGGAGTTCCGCGCCTTCCCGCTCCCTCCTTTGAAAAAGGAGGGCGAGCTGTGAAGCAGCGAGCGGGTTGCCAGGGACGGCAACCCTGGACTTTCAGGCGGAGCTGGAATGCGCAGCCTGAAAGGGGGAAGATTTGCAAATTCAAAATCCCCCTCTTTCGAACTTCGCGATCCCGCTTCGTTCGAAAGCCCAGGGCAGCCGTTCCGTGGCTGCCCGCTCGGCGCATTGCGCCTTGCCCCCCTTTTGCAAAGGGGGAAAAAAGAATATGACTCGGTCCCGCGGCAGGCAATGCCCAGGTCACTCATGAAACCGTCTCTCCGCCAACCAGTGCTTCGGCGAACGCGCGCGCATTGAATTCTTCCAGATCAGCGGCTTGTTCGCCAATGCCGATATAGCGGATGGGAATGCCGAAGCGCTGTGCCGCGGCGATCAGGATGCCGCCCTTGGCGGTGCCATCGAGCTTGGTGACCGCGAGGCCGCTCACCTCGACGGCGGCATGGAACTGCTCGATCTGGCGCAAGGCATTCTGGCCGGTGCCGGCATCCAGCACCAGCAGGCGCTCGTGTGGCGCCGCGACATCGATCCTGGCCAGCACCTTGCGGATTTTCCTGAGTTCTTCCATGAGGTTGCCCTGGGTGTGCAGCCGCCCCGCGGTATCCACGATCAGCACGTCGCTGCCGCGCGCCTGTGCCGCATGCCAGGCGTCGTGGGCCACGGCCGCGGGATCGGCACCCTTGGTCTGGGCGATGACCGGTACGTTCTGGCGCGTGCCCCAGACCTGCAACTGTTCAATGGCTGCCGCACGGAAGGTGTCGGCGGCCGCCAGCATGACCTGCTTGCCCGCAGCCTGGAAACGCTGTGCGAGCTTGGCAACGGTAGTGGTTTTGCCGACACCGTTCACTCCGACCGCCAGGATCACAAATGGACTGGCTCCGGTGGCCACTACGAGTGGCCGGGCCACGGGTGCGAGCAGTGTCGCAATCTCGTCGCTGAGCGCAGCGCGCAGCGTGCCCGTATCCCGCAGGCGCCCCTCGCGGGTCCGCGTCCTCAGCCGCTCGATCAGCACGCGCGTTGCCTCCACGCCCACATCGGCCTGCAGCAACTGGGTTTCCAGATCCTCGAACAACGCCTCGTCCACCGCGGTGCCCGGTGCGAGGTGCAGGGCCGCGCGCCGCAGGCGCGCGCGCAGTTTGCCGAGAAACTCGGAGGGAGTGGCGACTTGGTTCATGCCGTTGGCAGTCGGGAAATCGCGTCTATGCTAACAAACAGCTCTAGCGCACAAAAAAACGGGGCGACCAGAGGCCGCCCCGTGAGCCTTGAGTCGCACCGCTATTGCACGAAAGGCACGTTGCCCACTTGCAGTACCGTGCCGTGCGTGGCCATGAAGGTCGCCATCTCGGTCTGCATTTCCAACGTCACGCCGCCATATACAGTTGCATCCTGTGAGCAGTTGGGCGGCGGCGCGGGCGACAGGAGCGAGCCGTGCGTGCCGGCGGTGAAACGCACGATGCCGTGCACCGCGGTACCGGTTGCGGTGCTGTTGGCATGCACCTGTGTGAGGTTCATGAGCGAAGCCAACAAGTCGGTGTTGGAGTTAGGCACCACTTGGTCGGACAGCGAGCAGGTATCGAAGCCGCCGACCACTTCGAGCATGTGGATAGGATCGTTGGCCGCGGCCGCAGCGGCATAATTCGCCGGATCGCCGTCCTCGATCACCGATTGCGCACTGCGGAAGTAGTCATCGTAGAACTGAGTGCCGGGCGTAAGACCTTCGGCCGCCAGACCCGCATTGATCTGCGGCGCGAAACTCGGCGAATTCAGCAGCAATTGCGTGATGTTCCCGCCCGGATTGGCGAGCGTAGCCGCGAGGATATGGCTGCCATCCACAGCCAGATAGCTCGTGCCCACAATGGCGCCCAGGGAATGGCCTACGAAGGAGATTTGTGAGCCATCAAACAGGTCAGTCGTAGTGCCAAAAGCGGTGATACCGGGTATGCCCTTGCGCAGGGAGATCAAGTCGGCGACCGCCTCGCGCAGATTGTCGCGTGAGGTCAGGAGGCTGCTCAGGTTGATGAAATAGCTGCCCGAAGGTGCAATGGTGCCGCTGGCGGTGGGGAAAAACGGCGTGACTTCCGGCAGATCGAAAGTGCGTTCGCCGGTCATCAAACCGGCGGCCGGTGTGCCGGTAAACAACTGGTTGCGGTAAAACGGATCCGTGGTTGTGGTCACGCCATGCAGCGGCAGGTCAATGGCCACGGCGGCGATGCAGGCTTTGGCCAGGGAATCGGCCACGGCGAACACATTCTCCCTGTCCTGGGTGATGCCGTGCTGGAAAATGACCACCGGCCAGCCACTGGCCGGCGCCGCTGGCGCCGGGCAGCCGCCATTGGCGCCGTTGTTGGCTATCGGCAGTGTTGCCAGCATCGGGATGGTGACATCGGTGGTGGCCGCCGCCATAGGGCTGAGTACCGTCGTGTCACCGCCGGAAGCCGTATGCCAGAAACCGGTCAGTGCCGGAGCCGGATTGGCGGGCGTCGCGACTGACAGATAGTAGGGAATCTTCAAAGTGCCCGCGTAGATTTCCGCATATCCCGGAGAGGCGCCGGCGGGTAGCACATTGCTGCTTTTGAGGCCGGTATCCGCGAGGGCGCCCGTGCCGGCCGGGGTATTGGCTTCCAATGCGGCGAAGGTTGCGCCGACATACTGGGTGCTGAAGCTGAAAGTGAGGACGATGCTTTGCGGGCTGATGCCCGCGCCCGCGGCGACCGCGAGTTGCGGCAGCGTGAACGAAGCCACTTGATCGAGTTGCGCATTGCCGGTGGTGCCCATTGTGCCGCCGGAAAGCACCGGCAGATCGGCCGCGAGGATCAGCGCGTAATCCGAACTGGCGCTGGCGGCATCGCCGTTCGTGTCCTTGATGCCGTTGGTGAGTACCACAAGATAAGTGCTGCCGCTCGCGAGCGGATGGCAGGGCATGATGTTGAGTACCGTACCGCCGGAATCCGTGGCGGACGATACGCCCACGGTGTAATCAGTGGTGCTGGCAGTGCAATCCGCGCCTGGTACTAGCGGCGTGGCGCCCTTGGTGGGATCAATGGCCTTGTTCTGCGGATTGGCCGTGACCTTGAAGACGAATACATCGCTGGCGTTCAGCGTGGCGGGATCCACGGATGCGGTGAAGTACGCATTGATTACCGATTGCGTGCCGAAACCGTCCAGATGATTCATGCTGGCGAGCGCGGCATTGGCCGGTGCGGCCGCGGCCGAGGTCGAGGCAAACGGTATGTTCAGGGTGCCGGTGGTGCTGCCGTTGAAATACAGGTCGTTGGGGAACGGACCGATGCCGGAAAGCGGCGAGTAGCGCGCCTGGAATGCAGTGGAGGACGTGGCGTTGGTGGAGTTGTTGCCCTGCACGCAGGCAGTGAGTGCCACGACCATCGCGGAAAAAATGAGCAGCGCACGCTTGTCCATTTGCAATTCCTCCGGGAGTGTAGATTTAGGGTACGCTGAGTGGCGCCTGCGGCGCAAGCATTCCCGGCGTCCGCACGTGTCCCTGCCAACCCTCTGAGTTCGCGGATTTTTTGCATGTTCAATCCCGGCCGCGGCTACCGTAACCAGTTCCGTATCATAGGCGGGCAATGGCGCCGACGGCGCCTCGGATTTCCGGACCTGCCCGGCATCCGACCGTCACCCGACCGGGTGCGTGAGACGCTGTTTAACTGGCTGCGTGATGTGTTGCCGGGGGCGCACTGCTTGGACCTGTACGCGGGCAGCGGTGCCCTGGGGCTTGAAGCACGGTCGCGCGCAGCTGCCGCGGTGCTGTTCGTTGACCGCGAGCCGCAGGTGATCGAAGCCCTGCGCGCACATCTTGCCGCACTGCATGCCACCGGTTGCGAAGTCCTGCAATCCGATGCGCTTGCGTTCCTGCACGGGCCGGCCCGGGGCTTTGATATCGTATTTCTCGACCCACCGTTCGACTCGCCGCTGCTCGCGTCTTCGACCGCGGCGCTGGAGCGGGGGGGCTGGCTCGCAGAGCGCGCGCATATCTATGTGGAATACCCGCACGGCGCCCGACCCGCGCTGCCGACCGGCTGGGAGCTTATGCGTGAGAGCCGTGCCGGCCGGGTCGGCTTCGGTCTTGCACGGCGCGGTGGCGCGCCGCTTGCGGCCGGCTGAAAAGCCCGTTATACAGGCCCGAACCAAGGAGCTTCCCCATGGCCGCCAGCATTCTCTATCCCGGCACCTTCGATCCGGTCACCAACGGGCATGCCGACCTCGTGCGGCGTGCGGCGCGTCTCTTTGACCGCGTGGTGGTGGCAATTGCGGCCAATCCGGGCAAGACGCCCGCGTTCTCGCTGCAACAGCGCGTGAGCATGGTGCGCGCCGCACTCGAGGGCATTGCCAACGTGGAAGTGCTGGGGTTCGCGGAGCTGACCGTGGCGTTCGCACGCAAGCACGGGGTGCGCGCGATTCTGCGCGGATTGCGCGCGGTCTCGGATTTCGAGTTCGAGTTTCAGCTCGCAGCCATGAACCGGCATCTGGGGCCGGATGTGGAAACCATCTTCATGACGCCGGCGGAGGAATTCACCTTCATCTCGTCGAGCCTGGTACGCGAAATCGCCGCGCTGGGTGGCGACGTGGCGCCGTTCGTGCATCCGGCGGTCATGACCGAGCTGAAAAAATTGAAGAAGCGCTAGACTGCGTGCTGTGTCAGCTTAACGGGAACAGAATGTCGCTCACTATCACCGACGCCTGTATCAACTGCGACGTGTGCGAGCCGGAGTGCCCGAACCACGCCATCAGTCAGGGCGAGGAAATCTACGTAATCGATCCGGCACGCTGCACCGAGTGTGTCGGACATTTCGACGCACCACAGTGCCAGCAGGTATGTCCCGTGGAATGCTGTCTGCCGGATCCCGAGCATGTCGAGAGCCGTGAGGAACTGTTGGCAAAATATCGGCGCCTCAAGGCCAAATCCGTTGCGTAGGAGCACCCCTTGGCCGCGATACCGGCATTGCTGCCCGGCACGCTCGCGCGTGCAACAAAAACTCCGGCAGGTCGCCGGTACCCAAGCGTATTGTTGAACACCGTCGCCTGCGGGTTGTCCCGGTCCTGACGCCGCGTTAACCTGTCGCCCTCTGCATCCGGAACCCCGCCCATGAAACTTCGCGTCATCGGTTGGCTGTTGCTGCTGTTTCCGCTGCTGGCGTGGGCGACACCGCTCAAGCCGGGTCACGATGCCGTGACCAGCGCCCAACCCTATGCCACGCAAGCCGGCATGCAGGTGATGCGCGAGGGCGGCAATGCCTTCGATGCCGCGGTGGCGGTGAGCGCCGCGCTCTCCGTGGTCGAGCCCTACAGTTCCGGCATCGGCGGCGGCGGTTTCTGGTTGTTGCACGCTGCCGCCAGCGGCAAGGACATCGTCGTGGATGGCCGCGAATATGCGCCCGCGGCGGCCACGGCCACGATGTATCAGGACAAGAACGGCGACGTGATTCCCGGCGCATCGTTGAACGGCCCGTTGTCGGCGGCGATCCCCGGAGAAGTCACAGCTTTGGCCTACATCAACCAGCACTACGGCAAGTTGTCTTTGGCGCAGGATCTGGCGCCCGCCATCAAACTCGCGCGTGACGGTTTCCCGCTGGATCCAAGGTTCCACGAGATGCTCGCGAGCCGCGAAGATAAACTCAAGCAGTGGCCGGCCGCCTGGAAAGTGTTTTATCCGGACGGTCGGGTGCCACCCATCGGTTTTGTCCTCAAACAGCCGGATCTTGCCAACACCCTGGAATTGATTGCGAAAGAAGGCGCGGCCGGTTTTTACACCGGCAAACTCGCCAAACAAATGGTGGACGCGGTGCGCGCCAACGGCGGCATCTGGTCGCTGCAAGATTTACGCAATTACAAAATCAAATTACGCACGCCGCTGACCGGTGACTATCGCGACATGAAAATAGTCACGGTCGCGCCGCCTTCGTCGGGCGGCATCGTGATGCTTGAAGCACTCAACATCCTGTCCGGCTACGATCTGGCGCGGGACAGCGCTTTAATGCAGAAGCACTTGATTATCGAGGCCATGCGCTTTGCCTTCCGTGACCGTGCCGAATATCTCGGCGATCCGGATTTCGTGCACATGCCGCTCAAACGCCTGTTGAGTCCGTACTACGCCGCCGGCCTACGCGCCGCGATTCTGCTGGACAAGGCCACGCCCAGCAGCGATCTCGCGCCGGTCACTCCGGAGGCACCCGAGAGCCAGCACACCACCAGCATCGCGGTCATGGACAAGGACGGCAATCTGGTGGGCGGGACTTTCACGGTGAATTTTCGCTTCGGTTCCGGTTTCATGCCGCCCGGCACCGGCGTGATCCTGAACGACGAGATGGATGATTTCGTGTCCAAACCGGGCGTGCCCAACGGTTTCGGTCTGGTGGGCAATTCCGCCAATGAGATCGCGCCGCATAAACGTCCGCTGTCCAGCATGATGCCGACTTTCCTCTACACCCAGCGCGGGCTGGCGATACTCGGCACGCCCGGAGGCAGTCGCATCATCAGCATGGTGCTGCTCGGCACGCTCGATTATTTCCATGGCGGTGATGCCCAAAGCATCGTGAGCATCCCGCGCTACCACATGCAGTACCTGCCGGACGTGGTGTTTTACGAGCCGGGCGCGTTCACGCCTGACGAGATTGCGGGTCTGGAGAGAATGGGTTACACGCTCAAGGAGTCGCGCCCCTACGGCAACATGCAGTCCATTACCTGGGATTACCAGACCGGCAAGGTGAGCGCGGCGGCCGATCCACGCGGCGTCGGCAC
>DATEJV010000068.1:0-4547 GCA_035277745.1 Gammaproteobacteria bacterium
TTCTCGCCGTTGTACCAGGCGTTCAGCTCCGGCTCGGCGCGGCAGCCGGCCACCATCGCGCGAATCACGCGCACAGTGATGTCCTGGCCGGGCGCCCAGTTGTGGATGTCGGCGTCGTCGAACAGCGTGCACGCGGCCACCTCGCTGCGCGACTTGCTCATGGTGGCGTGCATGGCGCGCCGCGGTCCGCGCAGCGGTTCGGCCACGCCGTATGTGACATCGGTACGCACCGGTGGCGGATACCAGGCCGCAGCCGGTGCGGCGCCCGGCGCAACTGCGCGTACCTCACCTGCGCCTCCCGAGGCGCGCCGCACGTCGTCCGCCGTGACCGTGTCGTTCTTGCCGCTGGGTTCACAGGCAGTCAGGTCCACACCCAATTGCCTGGCGAGAATGCGCACCGAGGGCAGCGCCTTGACGTGCGCCGGTGTTTTTTTCTGTTGCTTGCGGATGATCGCGGTTTCCGTCACCAGCGTCGTGCTCGTGGGCATGCTGCCCACCACCGTGCCGCTGTCTTCGGCAATGGATACGGGTTTGCTCGCGGCGGGTTTCGCCGCAGCCAGCGGTTTGGCGGGCGCGTCGCCCTCGAGGGCGAAGTCCACGAGCGGCGCGTGCGTTGGAATGATGTCGCCGGCCTTGCCGTGCAATTTCAGAATCTTGCCGGACCAGGGTGCGGGCACATCCACTACAGCTTTGGCGGTTTCCACTGACACCAGCGGCTGTTCCGCCTTGACGCTGTCGCCTTCCTTGACCAGCCAGTTGACGATCTCGGCTTCCTGCAGACCTTCGCCCAAGTCGGGAAGATTGAACGTCTTCATGCTCAGTTCTCCAAAACCCTGCGTATTCCCCTGATCACCCGCTCCACGCTCGGCATGTAGTCGTGTTCCAGCTTGAACAGCGGCATCGGGGTATCGTAGCCGGTGATGCGCTCGACTGGCGCTTGCAGCGAATAAATCGCCTTTTCGGCCACCGTGGCTGCAACCTCGGCGCCCACGCCGCAGTTCCGCGGTGCCTCATGCACGATCACCAGCCGCCCGGTTTTTTCCACCGATCCCAGGATGGTCTCGAAATCAATAGGACTTACCGTCGCCAGGTCAATGACCTCGCAGCCTACGCCTTCTTCGGCGAGTTTGGCCGCGGCCTGCAGGCTTTCGTGGATCATCGCACCCCAGGACACCAGCGTCACGTCCTCGCCCTCGCGCAACACGAAGCAGGTATCGAGCGGCAGGGCCTCGCCGTTGTCCTCGACTTCCTGCTTGTTCATGCGGTACAGCCGCGTGGGCTCGAGGAACACCACCGGATCCGGGTCGCGGATCGCGGCCAACAGCAAGCCGTAGGCGCGCGTCGGCGAGGAGGGCATGACCACGCGGATGCCCGGCATGTGGGCGAACAACGCTTCGTTGGATTCAGAATGATGCTCGGGCGCGTGGATGCCGCCACCCGAGGGCGCACGCAGCACCATGGGCACGTGCAGCCGGCCGCGGGTGCGGGTGCGCAGCCGCCCGGCGTGGTTGATCATCTGATCCACGGTCGGATAGATGAAGCCCGAGAACTGGATTTCCGCCACCGGCTTCATGCCCATGGCCGCCATGCCGATGGACAGGCCGGCGATCAGCGCTTCCGCGAGCGGCGTGTCCATGACGCGCTCCCTGCCGAAGCGCTGTTGCAGGCCGTTGGTGGCGCGGAACACACCGCCGTTTATGCCCACGTCTTCGCCCAGCACCACCACGGCCGGGTCGTGCTCCAGCTCGTAAGCCATCGCCTGGGTGATGGCTTCCACCATTGCGAGCTTAGCCATGGTGCTCGCCCTCCGCGACCGCGGCGGCGCGTTGCTCGATGAGGTTCTCCGGCAAGTTGGCGAACATGTGATCGAACATGGATGCCACCGGCGGCTTGCCGGTGTCCTTGTAGAGTTTCACTTCCGCGTCTATCTGCGCGGCGCATTCGGCCAGCAACTGCTCCTCTTTCTTCTGATCCCAGGCGCCGATGTCCATGAGGTACTTGCGGATGCGGATCAGCGGTTCCTTCTTTTTCGCGTCTTCCACTTCGTCCTTGCTGCGATAACGCGTGGCGTCGTCGGCAGTGGTGTGGTCGCTGATGCGGTAGGTGAGCGCCTCGACCAGGGTCGGACCTTTGCCGGAGCGCGCCTTGTCGAGCGCATATTCCATGGTGTCGCGTACCGCGATGATGTCGTTGCCGTCCACCTGCACGCCTTCGAAACCGCCGGCGATGGCTTTTTGCGCCAGCGTTTCGCAGCAGGTCTGTGCGGCGAGCGGCACCGAGATCGCCCATCTGTTGTTGCTGACCACGAACACCACCGGCAGTTGATACGCACCCGCGGCGTTCAGCGATTCGTAGAAATCGCCCTGCGAGGTGCCGCCGTCGCCGATCACCGCCACCGCGGCACGCTTTTCCTTGCGCAGCTTGAACGCCAGCGCCGCGCCGGCCGCGTGATGGTATTGGGTGGCGATGGGCACGCACCAGGCAAAATCGTGTTCGGGACCGGAGAACACGTTGCCGCGCTCGTCGCCGCCCCAGAACAGCAGTACCTCGCGAGGCTTCACGCCGCGCCAGAACTGCGCACCGTATTCACGGTACATGGGGAAGAACGCGTCTTCGGGTTTCATGGCCGCGCCGATGCCGACGTGCGTGGCTTCGTGGCCCAGGCTGGACGCGTAGGTGCCCAGTTGACCGGTGCGCTGCAAGGCGATGGCCTTGGTGTCGAACACGCGCACCAGCGCCATCATGCGGTACATCTTCAGGAGTTCGTCCCGATCCTGCGCGAACTTGGGCAGGTTTTTTTCGGTGGGCTTGCCTTGGGGATCGAGGTACTGCCGGTATTTGATTTCGAATGTGGCGACGGTCTTCAAACTTCACGCTCCTCGATGGCTGCGGGGAGAAATGGCCGTAACGGCTTGAAACCCCGGGAATCCCGCGCACCGCGGGCCCGCCATTATACAGGAGGCCCGTGGTGCGACCGGTCGGCGTGCGACCGGGCTCGGCTAGAATGCCTCTATTGCCAAACCGGACACCGCCATGACCGCGAACAAGCGCGAGTTGGAGCAGGGCATCCACACCGATCTGCGCGATCGTCTGACCTATTCGGGCTACCTGCAGCTGGAGCGGCTGCTCTCGGCGCAGGTGCCGCTCAGCCGTCCCGTGCACCACGACGAGATGCTGTTCATCATCCAGCACCAGACCTCGGAATTGTGGATCAAGCTGCTGCTGCATGAACTCGAGGCCGCGCTCAATCATGTGCAGCACGACGCGCTCGAGCCCTGTTTCAAGATCCTGGCGCGCGTCAAGCACGTGCAGATGCAGTTGTTCAACCAGTGGGCGGTGCTCGAGACCCTGACGCCCAGCGAATACGCGGAGTTCCGCGCAGTGCTGGGGCACGCTTCCGGTTTCCAGTCGGTGCAGTACCGCGCGCTCGAGTTCATGCTCGGCAACAAGGCCGCGGAGTTGCTGCGCGTGCACCAACATGATCCCCAGGCGCACTCCTGGCTGGAATCGCTCCTCAGGCGCCCGAGCCTGTACGACGAATTCCTGCGTTATCTGGCGCGCCGCAGCCTGCCGGTGCCGAAGGAGCGCGTCGAACGCGACTGGTCCGAGCCCTACGAACGCCATTCCGGCGTGGTCGCGGTGTTCAAGCTGATTTATCAGGACACCGCGCGCTGGTGGGACGCCTACGAGATGTGCGAGAAGCTTGTGGACGTGGAGGAATATTTCCAGCTCTGGCGCTTCCGTCACATGAAAACCGTGGAGCGCATCATCGGTCACAAGCAAGGCACCGGCGGCTCTTCGGGCGTGGGTTTCCTCAGGCAGGCGCTGGACCTGACGTTTTTCCCCGAATTGATAGACGTGCGCACCGAGATTGGCGCGAACGGCTGATCCCCGCCTTGGGCCGATTCCCGGCCGGACGCTATAATTGCAGCATCAGTGTGCGCTGTTCGCCGTGTGCATTGCGGCAGGAGGAATACCATGAGCGCCCAACCGAATATCGGCATGCATCCCACCACCTTCGAGAACCCCATGGGGGTGGATGGCTTCGAGTTCGTGGAATTTGCCGCGCCCGACGCCGGACTCCTGCACGATCTGTTTCCGCGTCTCGGTTTCACGCGGGTGGCCAAGCACACGCGCCGCAAGATCAGCCTGTATCGCCAGGGCGAGTGTAATTTTCTGGTGAACGAGGAGCCGGATTCCTTCGCCGCCGACTTTGCGAAAAAGCACGGACCCTGTGCCTGCGGTTTCGCCATTCGTTTCAGCAAGCCCGCTGCGCGGGTGCAAGAGCAGGCGCTGGCCAAAGGCGCGCAGAAGATCACCCACAAGGAGACGAGCAAGGCGGTGAACGTGCCGGTGATTACCGGCATCGGCGGCAGCATGCTGTATCTGGTGGATCGCTACGGCGGCCAGGGCGAAGTGTACGACGCGGAGTTTGAATATCTGCCGGGCGCGGAGCGGCATCCAAAGGGCTTCGGTCTCACCTTCATCGATCACCTCACGCATAACCTGTATTTCGGCAACATGGAAAAATTCGCGGATTTCTACCA
>DATEJV010000069.1:0-21324 GCA_035277745.1 Gammaproteobacteria bacterium
CATCTCGCTGAATTCATCCTGCAGTACCAGCAACATCTGCCACTCGCCATTCGCGTCACGGCAGGTATCCACGATTTCGCCAACGGGTTGATTATCTCCTTCTGTTTGAATGTCCATTCCCGGCCGCAATGCTTCAGCGGAGTCGCAACTGGCGCGATGCAGATGGCGTTTGACGGCGCCGCGATAATGCGCGCGCGCGATGATTTCCTGGCCCAGATAGCAGCCTTTGTTGAAATGCACGGCGCCGAGCTCTTCGAGCCCCAGCATTTGCGCGACAAAATGCCCGGAGGTTTCGGGATGCACCTCGGGCTCGCCGGCCAATATGCGCCGCAGGGTCCAGGCGTCGCTGCCCACTGGCCGGGCGCCGCGTTCCAATATATTGGTCCAGAGCGGCTGCAGCCCGCGATTGGGTCCGAGTACGAGGTAGCGCGGCGTTGTGTCGTGCAGCCGGACGAGTCGCAGGCCCTGGTGTTCCGTGAGTGCATTGATTTCCGCCGGCACGTTGAGCCCGCATGTGGCCAGCAAATCCGCAGCGCGCTCGCCCGCCAGGCCAAACTGGCAGAGTGTGCCGCTGACATCCATGAGTCTGGCCTGGGCGCGCAACACGTACATGGACAGCCCCTTGAGTACGGCCGCGGCCAAGGCCTGGGGCAACAGCAGCAACAGGCGGTGGTCGCACTCGAGCACGCGCAGCGTCACGGTCACGCGGCCCCTGGCGTTGCTCCAGGAACTGAACTGGCTCAAGGCGGGCGTGAGCAAGGGCAGGTTGGTGCTCAACTGGCCCTGTAGAAAGTTGCGGCTATCCGCGCCTTCGACGGCGATCACGGCGTAATCGCCCGACAGGTCCGCGATTACCACGTCGCCCGCGGCCGCGCGCAGTCCGGCCGCGGCATCGCCGTAATGCAGCACGCGCTGCGCGTCGAAAACTGCGCCTTGTTGTTGCAGAAAAGCTCGCCAGTCAGGATGCATGTGTGTTCCGGTTACAATCATCCATGATAAGTGGTGCCCGTCGCGCTGTCAGCGATGCACAGCTTGGGTGTAAAATGGCGCGCACCGGTCCGAATAACAAGCGCATGTCCGAACGCGACGCCCAGACCAAGCCATCCGCACCGCCGCCGCGCCCGCCCGCGGCCACGCCGCAGCCAGCGCGCAAGCCGCGCGAAATCGGTGGGCCCAAGGGACCGGAACCCACGCGTTACGGCGACTGGGAAAAGGGCGGGCGCTGCATTGATTTCTGAATGATCCCGGTGCGCTGCCCGATGCCGAGTGAGGTAAGGCCATGACCGATACACGACCGCTGTCACCGCACGTTGGCGTTTACCGGTGGCAGATCACCATGACCATGTCGATTGCCCACCGCATTACCGGCGTGTGGCTGGCGATCGGCACGCTGGCGCTGGTGTACTGGCTGGTGGCGGCCGGCACCGGGCCGGACAACTTCGCGACCGCGCACTGGTTTTTCGGCATCTGGATCGGCCAGATTCTCATGTGGTTGTGGACCTTCAGCCTCTTCTACCACCTGTGCAACGGCATCCGCCACCTGTTCTGGGACGCGGGTTGGGGATTCAGGATCCGGACTATTTACCTCAGCGGCTACAGCGTATGGGTGCTGGCCTGCGTCCTGACGGCCCTGGCCATCCTGTTTGCCTATCTCGGAGGCCGGCCATGAGCTACCGCACACCGTTGGCGCGCGCGCGCGGGCTGGGCTCGGCCAAGGACGGCACCGCGCACTGGGTTGTGCAACGCATCACGGCCGTGGCTTTGGTGCCGCTCAGCCTGTGGTTCGTGGTTTCGATACTCATGCTCATGCACCAAGACTACGTCTCGGTCGTGAACTGGATGCACGCTCCGTGGAATGCCATTTTGCTGGTGCTGCTGGTGCTCACGGTGTATTGGCACGCCTACCTGGGCCTGCAGGTGGTGGTCGAGGACTACGTGCATGTCGCGTGGGTGAAAGTGAGCGCCATCGTTTTGCTGCGCCTGCTGGCCGTGGTGTTGACCGCCATCGGCATCTTCGTGGTGCTGCGTATCGCATTCGGGAGTTGATGAGCATGGCCGAAGCCTACAAGCTGGTGGACCACGTGTACGACGCGGTGGTGGTGGGAGCGGGGGGCGCCGGCTTGCGTGCCAGCGTGGGACTGGCGGAAGCCGGCCTGTCCACGGCCAACATCACCAAGGTCTATCCCACGCGCAGCCACACGGTGGCCGCGCAGGGCGGCATCGCGGCCACGCTCGGCAACATGGGCGAGGACGACTGGCGCTGGCACATGTACGACACCGTCAAAGGCGGGGATTACCTCGGCGACCAGGACGCCATCGAGTACATGACGCGCGAAGCGGTGTCCGCGGTGATCGAACTCGAGCACTACGGCGTGCCGTTTTCGCGCACCGAGGAAGGCCGGATTTATCAGCGTCCGTTCGGCGGCATGACCACGCGTTTCGGCGAGGGTACCGCGCACCGTACCTGCGCGGCCGCCGATCGCACCGGTCACGCGATGCTGCACAGCCTGTATCAACAGAGTCTGAAGCATCACGTCGAGTTCTACTACGAATATTTCGCCATTGACCTGTTGATGGAAAATGGCGCCTGCCGCGGCGTGATCGCCTGGGATTTGGCCACCGGCACCTTGCACCGCTTCCTCGCGCAGCAGACCATCCTGGCGACCGGCGGTTACGGGCGCGCGTTTTTTTCCTGCACCTCGGCACACACCTGCACCGGCGACGGCAACGGCATGGTGTTGCGCGCGGGCCTGCCGCTCGAAGACATGGAGTTCGTGCAGTTCCATCCCACCGGCATCTATGGCGCCGGCTGCCTGATTACCGAGGGCGCGCGCGGCGAGGGCGGGTATCTCACCAACTCCAGCGGCGAACGCTTCATGGAGCGCTATGCGCCGCACGCCAAGGACCTGGCTTCGCGCGACGTGGTATCGCGCGCCATCACCCTCGAAATCCGCGAAGGTCGCGGCGTGGGTGAGGAAAAGGATCACGTGTTCCTGAATCTCATGCACCTCGGTCCCGATGTGCTGCACGCGCACCTGCCGGGGATTTCGGAGACCGCGCGTATCTTTGCCGGCGTGGATGTCAGCAAGCAGCCGATCCCGGTGTTGCCCACGGTGCACTACGACATGGGCGGAATCCCCACGAATCACCACGGCGAAGCCATGACCTTGAAGGACGGCAATCCGGATGCGGAAATCCCCGGCCTCATGGCGGTGGGCGAGGCGGCGTGCGTGTCGGTGCACGGCGCCAATCGCCTGGGCTCCAACTCGCTGCTGGATCTCGTGGTGTTCGGGCGTGCCGCGGCCAGGCGCTGTGCGGGGAAGGTCCAGCCGGGCGAAACTCCGCGTACCGTCCCGCAGGAAGCCAGCGACCGCATTCTGGAGCGCTTCGACAAATTGCGTCATGCCCAGGGTTCGGAGCCCACGGCCGATATCCGCCTGCGCATGCAGAAGGTGATGCAGTCCGATGCCGCGGTATTCCGTACCGCCCAGACCCTGGAGCAGGGCCGCAGCAAACTCGCGGAGGTGGCGCAGTCCTTCGAGAAAGTGCGCGTCAGCGACCATTCCCTGATCTGGAACTCCGACCTGGTGGAAACCCTGGAGCTCGCCAACCTGCTGGCCTGTGCCACGGTCACCATGGCCGGCGCCATCAATCGCACCGAAAGCCGCGGTGCCCACGCGCGCGAGGATTTCCCCGAGCGCGACGACAAGAACTGGATGAAACACACCCTCGCCTGGCTGGACGCCAAGGGCAAAGTGAAACTCGACTACCGCCCGGTGCACAGCTATACGCTCACCCGGGACGTTGAAACCTTCCCGCCGAAGAAGCGGGTTTACTGACTACGCTGTTCCGTGGCGGGATTCGCGGTTGCCGGGAAGTCCGGGCTGGCCGGCGCACCAGGGAGGGTTGCCTGCTCATGAATGAATATGGGCACCTGCGCTGGCAGTGCCGCCGCGGCATGAAAGAACTGGACGTGCTGCTGGAGCGCTATTTGCAGGAGCATTTCAACGCGGCACCGACTGCGGAACAGCAGGCCTTTGCCAATTTGCTCTCCCTCCCCGATCCGCTGCTGTTGGGTTACATCATGGGCCGGGAGCAGCCGGACAACCAGGAGCAACGCCGTGTCATCGCCAGCCTACGGCGAACCCCTCGAACTTGATATCCGGCCTTCGCGTCAGGTGGCGAGCCTGTTGCTCGCCATCCATCTCACCGCAGCCGTGGTGATTTCACAGTTGCCCATGCCACTCATGAGCCGCCTCATCATCTTTGCGGCGATATTGACAAGCCTCGCCTGGAACGGCGTGATGTTCTGGCGGCGCACGCCGAAGCGGCTCCTGTGGTCGCGCGAACAGGGCTGGCGCATCACCGATCGCCGGGGCGTCACTCACGATCTGGACCTGTTGCCGCAGGCGTACCTTGGAAACTGGATGATGGTCGCGCATTTTCAGACATCCAGGGGAAGGCGTCGCGCGGTGATACTGGCGCACGACAGTTGCAGCGCGGACAGCCTGCGCCGCTTGCGGGTGATGCTGCGTTACGGAACGCCGAAGCACTAGCAGCATCTGACCAACTGAACGCCCACGATAAAAATCCCCCCTGATCCCCCTTTTACAAAGGGGGGCACGCCCAGCGCGCGGGGGGATTTTGTGCGCGGTGGAACTCAGTACATCCAGTTCACGGCCTGCTTGGCCGCCGCGAAATTGGGCGGCACCAGCAAGGTGCTCTGCGGTGGGCGTGTGTTGTCAGGCTCGGGGTAATCCAGCGTGTAATGCAAGCCGCGGCTTTCCTTGCGCGACATTGCAGACAGGATGATGAGCCGTGCCACCTGTTCGAGATTGCGCAGCTCGATCAGATCGCCGGTGATGCGGAAGTTGCCGTAGTACTCCGCGATTTCGTGCAGCAGCAGTTCGGTGCGGCTCAAGGCGCGTTGCAGGCGTTTGTCGGTGCGCACGATGCCGACGTAGTCCCACATGAAATGCCGCAGCTCGCTCCAGTTGTGCGATACCACGACTTCCTCATCCGAATCCGTGACGCGGCTCTCGTCCCATTTGGGCAGTTTGCCCGGCGGGTCGCTGGGCCGGGCCGCGGTGATGTCCGCGGCCGCCGCGGCGCCGAATACGATGCATTCCAGCAACGAGTTGGAGGCCATGCGATTGGCGCCATGCAGGCCCGTGCAGGCAACTTCGCCGATGGCATACAGCCCCGGCAGGTCGGTGCGTGCGTGCAAATCGGTAAGCACGCCGCCGCAGGTGTAGTGCGCGGCCGGCACCACCGGGATCGGGCCTTTGGCCATGTCATAGCCGTATTGCAGGCAGCGTGCATAGATGGTCGGGAAGTGTTCCTGGATGAATTCCCTCGGCCGCTGGCTGATGTCGAGCAGCACGTGGTCGGAACCCAGGCGTTTCATCTCATGGTCGATGGCGCGTGCCACGATGTCGCGCGGCGCAAGTTCGCCGCGTGAATCAAACTTCTGCATGAACGGGGTACCGTCCGGCAGCAGCAGTTTACCGCCTTCACCGCGCACCGCCTCGCTGATCAGGAAGGACTTGGCGGCCGGATGGAACAGGCAGGTGGGGTGGAACTGCATGAATTCCAGGTTGGCCACGCGGCAGCCGGCGCGCCACGCCATGGCGATGCCGTCGCCGCTGGAACTGTCGGGATTGGTGCTGTAGAGATACGCCTTGTTGGCGCCGCCGGTTGCGAGCACCACGTGGCGCGCGCCCACGGTGCGTACGTGCTGCGTGCGCCGCTCGAGCAGGTAGGCGCCGTAACAGCGCGGCTCCGGCCTGCCGAGCTTGGCGGCGGTAATCAAATCCACGGCGATGTGGTGCTCCAGCAGCGTGATGTTGGCACGCGCACGCACGAGTTTCTCGAGCGTGGTTTCGATCTCGCGCCCGGTGGCGTCGTCGGCGTGCACCACGCGCCGGTGGCTGTGCCCGCCTTCGCGCGTCAGATGATAGGCGTCCGGATCGTGGGCATCGTGGTCGCGGGTGAAACGTACGCCTTGCGCGATCAGCCAGCGGATGCATTCCGGTCCCTGTTCAACGACAAAGCTCACGGTCTGCGGATCGCACAGACCCGCGCCGGCGTTGAGCGTATCCGCGGCATGGGATTCGAGCGAATCGGCCTTGTCCAGAACCGCGGAGATGCCGCCCTGGGCATAAAGCGTGCTGCCTTCCTGCAACGGCCCCTTGGAGGCCAGGGCAACCCGGCAGTTCTCCGGCAGACGCAGCGCCAGGCTCAGGCCGGCGGCGCCGCTGCCGAGGATGAGCACGTCGTAACTGGCCGCCTGTTGCATGCAATCGGCCCCTCTTCAAGGGCTGCTAGAATGGCCGCCGGGTGCCGGGGGACGCGAAATATACCCGTCCCGGCCGATTTTGGCGAACTATCCAGCCTCCCATGTGTCTATGAGCCGAGCGCATGCATAAGCCCAAGCCGGTGGTCACGCTCCAGCCGGGCCGGACCGATTCCGACCAGCTGCTGGTGGCTCGGGTGCAGCGCGGTGACAAGGCGGCCTTCGATGTGCTGGTGCGCAAGTATCAGCACAAGATCGTCAAGCTGGTCACGCGCTACGTGCACGACAGTAGCGAGGCATTGGATGTGGCGCAGGAAGCTTTCATCAAGGCCTACCGGGCCATCCCCGGGTTCCGCGGTGACAGCGCGTTTTATACCTGGCTGTACCGCATTGCCATCAACACCGCCAAGAATTACCTGGTGGCGGAGAACCGCCGCCCGCTGGATCACGGCGTGGACCTGCAGGATCCCGAGCAGTATGAGATGCAGTCGCGCTTGCGCGACCTGGATACGCCCGAACGTCTGCTGCTCACCGAGGAGATCCAGCACACCGTGGAGGCGGCGATCCGCGGATTGCCGGAGGATCTGCGTACCGCGATCATCCTGCGCGAGATTGACGGCATGAGCTACGAGGAAATTGCCCAGACCATGTCCTGCCCGGTGGGCACGGTACGCTCGCGCATTTTCCGGGCGCGCGAGGCGATTGACGGCAAACTGCGGTCCTTGCTGGATTGAACGCGAGCGATTGAAGACATGACGGAAAAACTGCGCGAACAGATTTCAGCTCTGGCGGACAACGAGCTTCCCGAGAGCGAGCACGAACTGCTGCTGCGGCGTTTTGCGACCGACGGTTATCTGCGGCACTGCTGGGAGCGCTACCATCTGATCGGCGAAGCCATGCGCAAGAGGCTGCCGCAGGTGGACACGCGCGGATTGGCGGATCGCATCATGCAGGCGCTCGCCGGAGAGCCCGCCACTCCTCAGCCGCGCAACGTGCGCCGCGTTCCGGCCGTGCGCATTGCCGCGAGCGTGGCGGCCGCGGTGTGCGTGGCGGTGGTGGCGCTGGCGGTCACGCGCTTTGGCGGCGGTCCCGGTCACCTGGGCGCCGCGCCCTCGGAGATCGTGCCGCCCGCGTCGGCGCTGCAGACCACGCCGGTGGGCTATGGCCTGGTGAACGCGGCGGCCTGGAACGGCAACATGCCGGAGGTCCAGGCGGAACTCAACAACTACATCATCAATCACACCGAGACCAGTGCGGCACTCGGCCGGCCGGATCCGCTGCCTTACTTTTACATCACCACGTATAACGTCAACCAGGCAACGCGCGGCGCCTCGCGGGCCGGCGCACCGCAGATACCGCCGCGCAAGCGATGACCATCGGGCCGCGGCTGGCGATCGCACTGCTGACGTGCGGGCTGCTGGTTCCGGCAGCCCAGGCAGGCGGCCACTCCCAGCCCGCCTCCAGTCCCCAGGTCTGGCTGCAGCGCATGAATCTGGCGCTGCGTGACCGCAATTACACCGGCACGTTCGTGTATGTCCACGGGGACCATCTGGAAAGCATGCGCATCTTTCACCGCGCCGATGCCCAGGGCGGCATCGAGCGCCTGGTGTCATTGACCGGGCCGCCGAGCGAGGTGATTCGCGATCATCACAGCGTCAAGTGCATCCTGCCCGACAGCCGCATGGTATTGGTGGAACGCCGCTATGCGGCCGAGCGTTTTCCCGCGGCCCTGCCGGCCAGTGTCCCGGCCGCGCGGCTGGCGGCGTATTACGATTTCAAGGACCTCGGGGGCGGCCGGATTGCCGGGTATCGCAGCAAGATCATCGGCGTCATGCCGCGCGACCAATACCGCTATGGTTACCGGCTGTGGCTGGATGCGCACACCGGGATGCTGCTGCGTTCCGATCTCGTGAACAGCGACGGGCACACCGTGGAACGCGTGATGTTCACGTCGCTGCAATATCATCAGTCCATTCCCGACCAGGAGCTGCAAGCCACGGAAATCGGCCGCGGGTTTGTGTGGAATATCCAGGGCGATCACGAAAAGCTTTCGCCGGCCGAAGCGGACGTGAGCTGGCACGCCACAAAGCTGCCGCCGGGATTCGTGCTGTCCTTGACCGATGTGCAGCGTGTGGCGGGTGTGGCCCAGCCGGTGCGTCACCTGGTTTTCAGCGACGGTCTGGCCTCGGTATCGGTATTCGCGGAAGCCGCCGGCCCGAGCCACAATGCCCTGATGGGTCCGTCGCAGATGGGCGCAGTCAATGCATTCGGGCGCCAAGTGGGGGATCATCACCTGACCGTGGTGGGCGCGGTGCCGGCCGCCACCGTGCGGCTGATTGCCGACGCCATGCAACTGGTGCCCTCGCCGTAACCCGCGCCTGGGGCGCTTGCAGGCGACCAACGCTTGCTCGAAAATGAGTGCGTGCGTCATATCTCCTGGTTGATTCCCTGGGTGCTGGCCACGGCCGCGTTGCCGGCGCGCATGACGCTGGGCGCGGATCTGCCGGACTTTGCCGCGGTGGTCAGCAAGGTGTCCGCGGTCGTGGTCAACGTCAGCGCGGTGCAGCCGGCGGGCGCACTTGCCGGAGACCAGGCTGCCGACGGCATGGATGACGATAGCGCCGATTCCTATTCCGACTGGTACCGGCGTTATTTCGGCTCCACGCCGGACGCGGACGCGCAGGACGACGCTGACGGCACGGATGCCGCCGCCACCGAGTCCCTCGGCTCGGGGTTCATCATTTCGAAAGACGGGG
The DNA here is from genome assembly GCA_035277745.1 of Gammaproteobacteria bacterium. Lineage (GTDB taxonomy): Bacteria > Pseudomonadota > Gammaproteobacteria > Natronospirales > REEB76 > REEB76. The sequence continues at coordinate 9,052 of DATEJV010000069.1, forward strand.
AAATCCTCACCAATTATCACGTGGTGGCGCGGGCGCAAAGCATTCGCGTGAAGCTCAGCGACCGGCGCGTACTGGCGGCGCGCATCGTGGGCCTGGATCGGCAAAGTGACCTCGCATTGCTCAGGATTCATGCCGATCATCTGACGGCGGCCAGCATCAATACCCAACCGGTGCGCGTAGGTCAGTGGGTGCTGGCGATCGGTTCGCCGTTCGGCTTCGATCATTCAGTCACCGCCGGCATCGTCAGCGCCGAGGGGCGCAGCATCGGCGGCGACCAATACGTGCCTTACATCCAGACCGATGTGCCCATCAATCCGGGCAATTCCGGCGGGCCGCTGTTCAACCTGCAGGGTCAGGTGGTGGGCATCAATGCGGAAATCTACAGCGGCACCGGCGGTTATCAGGGCGTGTCGTTTGCCATTCCCATGAACCTGGCGATGCAGGTGGTGCGCCAGTTGCGCGAGTACGGGCATGTCACGCGCGGCTGGTTGGGCGTCAGTATCGCGGACGTGGATACGGATTTGGCGCGCAAACTGAACTTGCCGCGCCCGGAAGGTGCGCTGGTGCGCAGCGTGACGCCGACGAGTCCGGCGGCACGCGCCGGCATTCGGACCGGCGACGTGATTTTGAATTACGACGGCATGGACATCGTGAGTTCCGAAAGCCTGCCGCCGCTGGTCGGCAGCACCGCCGTCGGCCATGACGCAGCCCTCACCGTATTGCGCGGCCAGCATGTGGACAAGCTGAGCGTGCGCGTGGGCCGGCTGCCGGCCGACGCCACGGGGACCGCCGAGACCGGTGAACGCACAACCGGCCGGGGATTCGATGCCCTGGGCCTGGCAACGCGGGCGCTGACGCGGGATGAACGCAATCAGTTCCGGGTCACGCAAGGTGGAGTCGTGGTCGAGCAAGTGGGGCCGGGTGCGGCGCAGGCGGCCGGCGTCAAGTCCGGCGACGTGGTGCTGATGCTCGCTGGCACGCCGGTGACCGGTTCCGGCCAGTTGCAGCGCCTGGAAAAGCAGTTGCCGGACAGGCCGGTTCCGATGCTCATTCGGCGGCCCGACCAAACTCTGTTTCTTGCCGTGCGGGCCGGCGGCGCATGAGCCGCCCGCTCACGCTCTATTACCGCGACGGTTGTCACCTGTGCGAGCAGATGCTCGCGGAACTGCGTGCACTGTATGGCAAAGATTGCCCGCTGACCCTGGTGGACGTGGACAGCGAGGCGCAGTTGCGCGCGCGCTATGGTCTGCAGGTTCCGGTGCTCATGGGCGGGGAACGGATGCTGGGGAGCGGCCGTTTGGACCACGCGGGCCTGGAAGAATACCTGGCCGGAAAATGAGGGCCGGACTTCCAGTGCCGGTATAATGCCCGCAGTTTGCGGCCGGCACCGGACTGCTCCACGCGGCCCGGGGCACGGAAATTCCGTAGCCGCGCTCCAGTTACGCGGTTCCCACTCTCTTAATTTCAATAAACCCAACGGCGCAGCCTATATTCTTTGTGGACCAGCAGCATCTCCGCAACTTTTCCATCATTGCACACATTGACCACGGCAAATCCACGCTCGCCGACCGCTTTATCCAGATCTGCGGCGGCCTGACGGAGCGCGAGATGCAGGATCAGGTGCTGGATTCCAATCCCATCGAACGCGAGCGCGGCATTACCATCAAGGCCCAGAGCGTGTCGTTGCGGTATGCCGCGCGTGACGGCCAAATCTATCAGTTGAATTTCATCGATACGCCGGGACACGTGGATTTTTCCTACGAGGTCTCGCGCTCGTTGGCGGCCTGTGAAGGCGCCCTGCTGGTGGTGGACGCGTCCCAGGGGGTGGAGGCGCAGAGCGTGGCCAATTGTTACACCGCGATCGAGCAGGGGCTTGAAGTGGTGCCGGTGATCAACAAGATCGACCTGCCGAACGCCGAGCCGGAAAAAGTCGGCGGCGAGATCGAGGACATCATCGGCATCGAGGCGCGCAACGCGCTGCGCGTGAGTGCCAAAACCGGCGCGGGCGTGCCGGAATTGCTGGAAGAGCTGGTACGCCGCATCCCCGCGCCGCGCGGCAATCCGCAGGCGCCGTTGCAGGCGCTCATCATTGATTCCTGGTTCGACAATTTCGTGGGCGTGGTGTCGCTGGTGCGCATCGTGAACGGCAGCCTGCGGCCGCGCCAGAAGTTGCTGGTCATGTCCACGGGCCGTACCCATGAGGTGGACCGCGTCGGCATCTTCACTCCCAAGCTGCAGGACCGCGAGTGCCTCACGACCGGTGAGGTGGGTTACGTGATCGCCGGCATCAAGGAAATCGACGGCGCTCCCGTGGGTGACACGCTCACCGATGCCGTCCGGCCGTGTGCGGCGCCGCTGCCGGGCTTCAAACAGGTGCAGCCGCGGGTGTTTGCCGGCATGTACCCGGTGCGCTCGGACGACTATGAGGCGTTTCGCGAGGCGTTGCGCAAACTCCGGCTCAACGATTCCGCATTGCATTTCGAGCCGGAAACCTCCAGCGCCCTGGGTTTCGGTTTCCGCTGCGGCTTCCTCGGCCTGCTGCACATGGATATCGTGCAGGAACGCCTGGAGCGCGAATACCACCTGGCGCTGATCACGACTGCGCCCACCGTGGTGTACGAAGTGCTGACCACGGCCGGCGACACGCTGTATGTGGATAACCCTTCGAAGCTGCCGCCCGTGGATCGCATGCGGGAGATCCGCGAGCCGGTGATCACCGCCAATGTCCTCACTCCGCAGCAATATATCGGCGCCATCATCACCCTGTGCATCGAAAAACGCGGCGTGCAGAAGAAAATGGTGTATCACGGCGCGCAGGTGATTTTGACCTGGGAGCTGCCGATGAACGAGGTGGTCATGGATTTTTTCGACCGGCTGAAATCCGTAAGCCGCGGTTATGCGTCCTTCGACTACGGTTTCACGCGCTTTCAGGCCGCGCCGCTGGTGAAGCTGGACCTGCTCATCAATGGCGAGCGCGTGGACGCGCTCTCCAGCATCGTGCACAAGGACCACGCCTACGTACGCGGCCGCGAACTGTGTGAAAAGATGCAGGAACTGATTCCGCGCCAGATGTTCGAAGTGGCGGTACAGGCCGCGATCGGCTCGCACATCATTGCGCGTACCACCGTCAAGGCGCTGCGCAAGAACGTCACCGCCAAATGCTACGGCGGCGATGTCACCCGCAAGCGCAAGCTGCTGGAGAAGCAGAAAGCGGGCAAGAAGCGCATGAAGCAGATCGGCACGGTGGAGATACCGCAGGAGGCCTTTCTGGCGGTGCTGCACATCGGCAAGAAATGAACATCAACAATTTTTTGCATTGAGAGACAAGCCATGGATTTCGACCTCGAGACCATTCTGAGCGTGCTCACCGTATTGTCCGGCCTGATCTGGCTGGTGGATGCGCTGGTGTTCATGCGCCCGCGCCGTCACCGGCAGCAGGCGCAAGCGGCATCCGCCGCCGGGGCGCCCGCGGCCAGGAAGCGCCGCGATCCCGTGGTGGTGGAATATTCCAAGTCGTTTTTCCCGGTGCTGCTGGCGGTACTGTTGCTGCGTACGTTCGTCGCCGAGCCCTTCCACATTCCGTCGTCGTCCATGGTGCCGACGCTGCTGGTAGGCGATTTCATCCTGGTCAACAAGTTCGATTACGGGCTGCGCCTGCCGGTGATCCATACGCGCATTGTCCCCATCGGTGAGCCGCGGCGCGGCGACGTGGTGGTGTTCCGTTATCCGGAAGCTTCAGCGCGCCGCTATTGTCAAAGCCACCCGCTATGCGCCGACACGGGCAGTATGCGCGAGGTCGAGTCCTCCGCCGGCACCGATTACATCAAGCGTGTCATCGGCCTGCCGGGCGACCATATTGCCTATCGTGACGGCGTGCTGTACATCAATGGCGTGGCTGTACCCGGTCGGGTGCTGGGCCTGTATACCGGAAACGATGCGCTCGGCGCCACCTTGAGGAGCGAAACGCTCGGTGGCGTGACGCATGATATTCTGGCGACCAACGGCCAGTTGGGGCCGCAGGGTGAGTGGGTGGTGCCGGCCGGAGAGTATTTCGTGATGGGCGACAACCGCGGTAACAGTTTCGACAGCCGTTGGTGGGGGTTCGTCCCGGAAAGGAATATAGTCGGCAAGGCTTTCTTCGTGTGGATGAACTGGGATGCATTTCATGACTCCGCGCTCTGGCATCGTGTGGGCACGGTGATCCATTGAGACGGAATAATCCGAAGGCGTAAGTACCTTTTCTGGAGAGGCAGTGTTATGAATACCAAGCGGCAACAAAGCGGCCTGACCATGATCAGCTGGCTGATCATCCTGGCGCTGACGGCATTTGCATTCTGGTTCTGCTTCAGCTTGTTCACGCTTTATTACCAGTATTTCGCCATCAGCGACGTGGTGAAGACTGCAGCACAGCAGGTCACCGCCGGTGAAACCCCGCTGCAGATCCAGCACAGCATGGAGATGAAGTTCACCATCAACGGCGTTCAGGATCCCGCGCTCACGCCGGAAAAGATCGTGAAGATAGCGCCGACCGCCAATGGCAATGCGCTGATCCTCACGCTCGACTATGAGGCACGCACCAGTTTCATCGGCAACGTGTCCCTGCTGGTGCACTTCCACAAAACCTATCAGGCTAGCCCGCATTGAGTGATTCGCTGTCACGCCTGAGCGCGGCCATCGGTTACCACTTTCGCGATCCGCAGTGGCTGACGCAGGCCTTGTCGCACCGCAGTGTGGGCAGCGTCAACAATGAACGTCTGGAGTTTCTGGGCGACGCGCTGTTGAACGCCGTGATCGCCGGCGAGCTGTTCGCGCGTCATCCGGATCTGGACGAGGGTGCGTTGTCGCGGCTGCGCGCTGCGTTGGTGAATCAGGGCGCGCTGGTGGAGATCGCGGCCGGATTGGATCTCGGCAGTTGCCTGCGCCTGGCGCCGGGCGAGGCCAGGAACGGCGGACAGCAGCGCCAGTCCATCCAGGCCGATGCCCTGGAGGCGGTCATTGGCGCCGTATTCCAGGATGGCGGATGGGACGGCGTGCAGCGCGTGATTCAGCACCTGTTTGGTACGCGCCTGGCGAATCCGCCGGCGCTGGCCGCGCTCAAGGACAGCAAGACGCAATTGCAGGAATTGCTGCAGGCGCGCGGCCTGCCCCTGCCGGTTTACGTACTGGAAAAAGTCGGCGGTCGGGATCACGCGCAGACTTTTCATGTAGCCTGCCGCCTGACTTCGCCGGCGGTGAGCGCCAGCGGTGCGGCGGGCAGCCGGCGCGGTGCCGAGCAGGAAGCCGCGAGCCGGGTTCTCGAGTTGTTGCAAGGTGCCTGAAACGACCTTCCGCTGCGGCTACGTGGGCCTGGCCGGTCGCCCGAATGTGGGCAAGTCCACGCTGCTGAATGCACTGGTGGGCGCCAAAATCAGCGCGGTCACGGCAAAACCGCAGACCACGCGGCGCAGTATCCTCGGTATCCGCACCACCGCGGACGCGCAGATCATCCTGGTGGACACCCCCGGCCTGCATCCGCAACAACAGCATGTGATCAACCGTTACATGAACCAGGCTGCGCGCCGCGCACTGGCCGAAGCCCAGAGGCTGCTGCTGGTGGTGGAGGCGGGACACTGGACCGGGGACGACGTGCACGCGCTGGAATACTGCAAGGCGCTGGGACATCCGTTGGCGGCGGCGGTCAACAAAATCGATCTGTGCAGGCCGCGTGCGGAGCTGCTGCCGTTCCTCGATGCACTGGCCAAGAAAGCCGATTTCAAATTCATGGTACCGGTGGCGGCGAGCAGCGGCGAGAATCTGGCCGAACTCGAGGCGCAGATCAAGAACTTTCTGCCGGCATCGCCGCCGCTGTTTCCCGCGGCGCAGTTGACGGATGCCGAGGACGAGCGGCGGGCGACGGAGTGCATCCGGGAAAAGCTCATGCAGTCGCTCGCGCAGGAACTGCCGTATGCGCTGGCCGTGGAGCTCGGCGAATACCGCGTGCAGGATGGGGTGCTGCGCATCGCCGCCACCATCTGGGTGGAACGCGAGGGTCAGAAAGCCATCGTCATTGGCCGCAAGGGCGAGGGGCTGAAACGCATCGGGCGCGAGGCACGCCTGGAACTGCAGCGCATCACGGGTCGCAAGGTGTTTCTCAGCCTGTGGGTCAAGGTGCACGAGAATTGGACCCGAAGCGCGCGCGCGCTGGAAAAATTCGGATTGCCCGGACCATGAAAAACGCGGAGCGCGTGATATTGACGCCGGCTTATGTCTTGCACCACCACGATTGGCGCGAAACCAGCCGGGTGGTGGAGATTTTCAGCCGCGATCATGGACGGCTGGGAACGCTGGCGCGCGGCGCGCGGCGCGCGCAATCCCCGTGGCGCGCGGTGTTGCAGCCGTTTCGGCCGCTGCTGCTGTCCTGGACCGGCGGCGGAGAGTTGCTGACCCTGATCGGTGCGGAAGCCGATGGCGGAGAACAGCCGTTTTCCGGTCCCGCGCTCATGAGTGCGTACTACATGAATGAGTTGCTGTTACGCCTGTTGCCGCGCCACGATGCCCAACCCGACCTGTTCCGCCACTATGCGGATGCGCTGCTGCGCCTGCGCCAGGCCGCGGCGCCGGCCTTGCGTGTATTTGAAAAGCAGCTGCTGTCGGCGCTCGGCTATGGACTGACGCTGGAGCGTGATGTGGCCAGTGATGAGCCGCTGCAGCCAGACGCGGTTTACAGCTATGAACTGGAGCGCGGGCCGGTGCGCATGGCGGCCGCAGGCGGCGCAGGCATGCAAATCAGCGGTGCGGCGCTGGCGGCCTTGGCCCGCGAAGATCTAGGTCAACCCGAACAGTTGCAGCAGACGCGCGGGCTGCTGCAGATCGCGCTGGAACGGCTGCTGGGAGCCCGGCCGCTGCGCACGCGCACGGTGGCGCGCGCGCTCGTGCGCAGCACCCGGAACAGGTGAGCGCCATGCGGGATACCATTCGGCTGGGAGTGAACATCGATCACGTGGCGACGCTGCGCCAGGCGCGCGGTACGCGCTATCCCGATCCGGTGGAAGCCGCGCTGCTCGCGGAAAGCGCCGGCGCCGACAGCATCACCGTGCATTTGCGCGAGGACCGCCGCCATATCCAGGAGCGCGATGTGCAACTGCTGCGCCAGGTGCTGCAAACGCGCATGAATCTGGAGATGGCGGCTACCGCCGAAATGCTCAAAATTGCCGGTGCCATCCAGCCCGAGGATTGCTGTCTGGTGCCGGAGCACCGCCAGGAACTCACCACGGAAGGCGGCTTGCAGTTGCAGGCGCAGAGTCAAGTCCTGGCGCCGATCTGTGCGCAGCTGGCGGAGGCCGGCATCCGAGTGGCGTTGTTCATTGATCCGCAACCCGAACAGATTGAGGCGGCCGCCCGGTTGCGCGTGCCGGCGGTGGAGCTGCATACCGGGCGCTACGCGGACGCGCCGGACGAGCGCGCGCAAGCACAGGAACTGCATCGTCTGCGCGCGGCCGCGCAACAGGCCGCGCAGCACGGCATCGAGGTGCATGCCGGTCACGGGCTCAACTATCACAACGTCATGCCGGTGGCGGCGATTGCCGAGATCGTGGAACTGAATATCGGCCACAGCATCATCGCGCGCGCGCTCATGACCGGCCTGACGGAAGCGGTGCGCGACATGCGGCAGTTGATGCGCCAGGCGCGCGGCGCGTGATTTTCGGCATCGGTACGGATCTCGTCGAAGTGGCGCGCGTGCGTGCTGCATGGGACCGGTTTGGCGAGCACTTTGCGCGGCGCGTGCTCATGCCGGAGGAACTGCAGGGTTTCCGGCGCGCGCGCGATCCGGTACGGTTTCTCGCCACGCGTTTTGCCGCCAAGGAAGCCATCGTCAAGGCCCTGGGCACGGGATTTCGCCACGGCATGTGGCTGCGCGATTCCGGTCACGTTCCGGATGAACGCGGCAAGCCCTGCGTGATTTTCTCGGCGCGCGGATTGGCGTTGTGCCGGCGGTTGGGCGCGGGGCCGGCCTACGTGAGCCTGAGCGACGAGGCCGGAATGGTGCTGGCCTTCGCGGTGATCCTCAGGGCGGCAGCGCCGAACTGAGTTCGGGACGTTCCAGGGACCGCAAGAGCGCGGTGACTTCGGCGCCGATCTGGGTGAGCAGCGCTGGCAGCGCGGATTCACGCAGCGGCGTGCGCAACTGCGTTTCGAGCTGTGCGCACAAGCCGCGCAGTTGGGTCAGATGACAGAACGCCGCGGTGCCCTGCATTTTGTGCACCTGCTGTTGCAACTGGCGAAGGTCGCGTTGTTGCCAGGCACTCTCAATCGCCTGCCAGTGCCCCGGCAGGTCCTCCGCCAGCATTTGGCGCAGTGCCGGACGCAGTTCGGCAAGCGCGATCTCCAGGCTCATCGCGGGTGCCGCTTGTGCGGCGCCGACCGTGGCCTGAGGTGTGAGAGCCAGCCGGCCTATGGTTTCGGTCAGCGCGGCTTCGTCCAGGGGTTTCAGCAGCCAGCCGGACAGCCCGGCCTCGGCCAGAGCGTGCGGCGATTTCTCGGTCGGTGAGGCGGAAAGCGCAATGACCGGTACCGCGCGCGCGCGTCCGGAGCGCAGGCGCCGCGCCACCTCCCAGCCGTCCTGGTCCGGCATGTGCATGTCGAGCAGAATCAGGTCAAATGCGCGTTCGTCCACGAGGTCAAGCAGTTCCTGCCCGGACTTGGCCTCCAGTACCCGCGCGCCGTGTTTCTCGAGAAGGATGCGTTCCAGCAGGAGATTGATGCGGTTGTCGTCCGCCACCAGGATGGTCAAGCCGTGTAACGACTGGATCGCATGGCTGTGTTGCGGATCGGATGCCACGCGGGTGCCGGTGACCATCTGCAGCAACTGCTGGTGCAGGCGGGTTTCACTCACGCATTTGGGCAGACACGCACCGGAAATGCGCCGGCCGATGTCCGCCTGCACCTCGGCATTGACGGAATTCACCAGCGCCAGCACCGGCAAACCGGCGGCGGCGGTCGGCGACAACAGGCGCTCCAATTCCTCCGCCTGCTGCAGCTCACTGTAGCTCAGCGCCACGATGACTGCGGCGTACTCATTGGGCGCCGGGTGCACCCGCTCGTTGACTTGCTGCAGACTTCCGACGTGCACCGGCTTCCAGCCTAGGCGTTCAAGCCGCGCCTGCAGCGCGGCCGCGGACTGCGGATTGGATTCATACAGCAGCAGTGAACTACGGTCGGGCGCGTCTGCGGCCGGCGCGCCGGTCAGCGCCGGGACCCCGGCCTCGCGCGGCAGGCGCAGGCGCACAAGAAGCCTGCTGCCTTGGCCGAACGCGCTGCGGATGGTGAGCGATCCGCCCATCTGTTCCACCAGCTTCTTGCTGATGTACAAACCGAGCCCGGCGCCGCCCTGCTGACGGTCACTCGCGCCGTTTACCTGGTAAAACGGCTGGAACAGGCGCCGCTGGTCCTGTTCGCGGATGCCGATGCCGGTGTCCGTGACTTCGATGTCCAACTGCACGCTGCCCACGTCCAGCGCGGTGCTGCGCACGCGCAGCACGACGCTGCCCACATCGGTAAACTTGATGGCATTCGCGAGCAGGTTGCCCAGCACGCGCGTGAGTTTGGCGCGGTCGGCGATCACCGCCTGGGTTTCATTGCCATCGGTATCCAGCACCAGTTCCAGGCGCTTGGCATAGGCGTCCAGCGCGTGGATCTGCAGCGCCTCTTCCAGCAGATCACGCGGCGTGACGCGGCTCACGCGCACGTCGGATTCGCCCATTTCCAGGCGCGCGGCCAGCAGAATGTTGTCCAGCAGCATGAGCAGAATCTGCGCCGCTTGCCGGATGGTAGTCAGGTAATTGCGCTGGCTGTCATCGAGTTGCGTGCGCGTGAGTAAATCGCTGAAGCCCAGCACCGCGTTCATGGGGGTGCGGATCTCGTGGCTCATGGTGGCGAGGAACGCGCTCTTCGCCTCGTTGGCCGCCTCCGCGTCCTCGCGGGCCTTCAGGAGCTCGGTGATGTCGTGGTAGATCGCGATCATTCCCACGCGTTTCCCGTCCACCACCACCGGCACCGAGGAGATCTCGAGATCCACCCGGGTGCCATCCTTGCGCGCCCGCCGTCCCATCGCCCGGATCCACTCGCCCGCGAGCGTCTGGCGAATGTTGGCCCGGACGTCCTCGTGGCCCTCCGGGGTCGATACCAGATCCTCCATGGGGCGGCCGAGGGCCTCCGCGGTGGAGTAGCCGAACAGTCTCTCCGCTCCCGGGTTCCAGCTCGTCACGGCGCCGGCCAGATCCAGGGTCACGATGGCGACCGGGCTCGTCTCCACCAGCGTGTCCGCGTACTGCTTCTGCCGCTGGATCTCCCGGAACAGCCGCGCGTTGTGGATGGCCAGCACCGACTGGGCCGCGAACGTCTTGAGCATCGCGACCACGTCGGGCGAGAACGCGCCCCGCTGCCGGCGGATGATCACGAGGCCGCCCAGGATGCGGTCCTCGCGCACGAGGGGTAGCGCGAGCAGGGAGCCCATGTCCTGACGGATGAGCTGCTCGCGCACCTGCGCCGCGAGCAGCTGGATGTCCTTCTGCATGTCGACGACCTCGACCGGCTGCCGGGTGACCGCGGCCCGGCCGATCGCACCCTCGCCGACGCGGATGGGCGCGGTCTCCATGACGCGCACGTACTCCGCGCTCATGCCGTGGGTGGCCCGCTGGTGGAACGTCTGGCCCGCGTCGTCGAACTCGTAGATCACGCCCTGGTCGCTGCCCGAGAGCTGCACCGCGCGCCCCACGATGGTCTCCAGCACCGCGTCCAGGTCGAGGGTGGACCCGACCGCCTGGCTCACCTCCCCGAGGGCCTGCAGCTCGCCCACCGAGCGGGTGAGCTGGGCGGTGCGGGCCTCGAGCTCGTGGAACAGGCGCACGTTCTCGATGGCGATGCCGGCCTGCTCGGTGAAGGTCTGCAGGATCGGGATCTCGTCGTCCGAGAACGGCCGGAGCTCCTCCCGGGGGTCGCTGCGGGTGATCGCGAGGGCCCCCAGCGCCCGCCCCTCCCGCATGATCGGAACCGCGATCACGCTGCGGTACCCGGACGAGCGCGCGAGCTCCCGGACGGATTCCGCCACGTTCGGATCCGCCAGGATGTCGGGGACGTTGATCACCTCGCCGCGCAGGATCGCGCGCGCGATCAGGGTGCCGCTCTCCGAGAGCCGCTGGGGGAACGTGCGCTGGAACTGGGCGGCGGCCGCGGGGGGGAGATTGTGCTGGCTGACGAACTGGATCACGTCGCCCTCCAGCTGGTAGACCAGCGCGAAGCGCGCGTGGCAGAGGCGGGCCGCGTTCCGGACGATCGCGTCGAAGACCGGCTGGGTGTCGGTGGCGGAGGCGCTCATCATGCGCAGCACGTCGGCGGTCGCGGTCTGCTGCTCCAGCGCGGTCGTGAGCTCGGCGTTGCGCGCGTCCAGCTCGGTGAAGAGCCGCACGTTCTCGATCGCGATCACCGCCTGGTCCGCGAATGTCCGGAGCAGGTCGATCTGGCGATCGGAGAACGGCCCGGGCTCCACGCGCGCCACCGCGATCGCGCCCACCGCCCGGCCCTCTCGCATCATGGGGACCGCGATGATGCCGCGGTAGTCCGCGACCCGGGCCAGCGAGCCCAGGTCGTACGCGGCGTCGGCCTGCACGTCCGGGATGTGGGCCACCGCCGCGCTCAGGATCGCGCGGCCGGCCGCGCTGCCCGGATCGGCCGGCCGCGGAAACGCTCGCCGTATGGTCTCCACCGCCGCCTCCGAGCGCCCGCTCGCGGCCACGAAGTGCACCTGGCCGTCCTCGTACCGGAACACCTGGCAGGACTGCCCCTCGCAAAGGCGCATCGCGCTCTCGGCGATGGTGTCGAACACCGGCTGGACGTCGGTGGGCGAGCTGGAGATGACACGGAGGATCTCGCCGGTGGCGGTCTGCTGGTCCAGGCTCTGGCTCAGGTCGCGGTTGCGGAGGTCCAGCTCCTTGAAGAGATGCACGTTCGCGATCGCGATCACCGCTTGATCGGCGAAGGTCTTCAGCAACGCGATCTGCTTGGGCGAGAACGGGCGAGGCGTGCCCCACCGCTGGAGGGTGATCGCGCCGAGCGATCGTCCGTCACGAAGCATGGGCACCGAGAGCACCGTGCGCAGGCCGACCGTGTCCCGCAGCTCCTGGAGGGCGTAGTCGGGATCTGCCCGGATGTCGGTGATGTGAACCGGGAGACCGGTCGTGACCGCCCGCCCGGTCACGTGGCCGCGAGTGGCCGGCATCGGGTACGCTTCCCGAAGGG
>DATEJV010000070.1:0-3297 GCA_035277745.1 Gammaproteobacteria bacterium
GGCATGCGTGCGTGCATTGATGGCGGGCTTGCCGGTGACATGCTCCACGAAGCGTACGCCCACGTTGTTGTCGGTGCAGGGGCCGGTGACCACGTCGACGCCGATGCCGTAATCAATCTGCAGATAATCCACGCCGCCGGCAACGCCCACCGGATCGTTGGCGCAGAACACGAAGGCCGCGCCGAGCGCGCGCAGATCCGCGTCACCGAGGATCGCCTGCACGCCGTAATCGCCCATCACGCCGTCGCCGGTTTCCGCCACGATGACATCGAAGCGTTGCGCGGAGAGTTCCGCGAAAATGGTCTTCGCCACCTGCGCCGCCGTGTCAGGGCCGGTGCACACGATGCCGGCGTCGGTGAAATCGAGTGTGGCCTCTGCGCCGTAGTCGCGCATGCTCAAGGTGTCGCGCATGAGCGCAACGCCGGTGAGTTTGGCGCCGCCCACGCGGTAACCCGCCTGCACCAGGCGCCGCACGATGGCGCAGGCCGCCGCGGTCTTGCCGGCATTCATGCAGGTGCCGGCCACGTACACCACCTTGCAATCCGGTGGTACGCCGCTCGCCTGGATGGCGCCCAGGCGGATGTTAGCGGGCCGGCCGGCGCGCGATTGGAATTCCGGATACACCAGCACCTGTCCCAACACCTCGAACTGGAACGGCGGCCCGACTTCCGGATTATGCGACACGCATTCGCCGATCACGCCGCCAAGATTGAGCACGTGCAGCAACTGGCCGGCTTCCACTTTTTTCGGCAGTACGCCCTCGTAGCCGTGCAGCGCGTTGCGGTGGCCCAGTGCGCCCACGATGAGGTCGTCGCTGTGCACCACCGTCATGCGGCCGTGCACGTCTTCAAGCGTGTTGTACGCGGATTTGTCGTTGACGATGCGTCCCGCCACCACCGCGCCGTGCTCCGCGCGCACTTCCGGCGTCAGAGTAAGCGTGCGGTCCAGTTTCAGATTGCGGGTGACGCTGGCGATCTTGTCGGCCGTGATTCTCATGTCATTCTCCCCTGGGACAGCCTGTCATGCCCGCGGCAGCGGGAGCCGGGAAATTCAGCATACCGGGCCCCGGCTTTCGCCGGGTGACGGAACGAACGAGCACAGCATATTCAGGGTGCGGCATTTTCTTCTCCCGCCCGTAGCGCCAGTATCTGCTGCACGCCATAGAGCTTGGCAAAGCCGGCGGCTTCGGCGCCGCTCCACAGCTTGTTGGCCTCGCCGTAACTCGCGACTTTCGCGTCCATGAGCGAATGCGGCGAGCGCACGCCTTCCACCGACCAAGTACGAGGGTACAGCGTAAGCTTCACCTCGCCGGTAACGCGCTGCTGGCTGGACTCAAGAAACGCTTCAAGGTTCCGCGCCAGCGGATCGAAAAACTGGCCCTCGTGCAGCAACTGCCCGTAAAGGTTGCCGAGCGTGTCCTTCCAGAACTGCTGCCTGCTGCTGAGCACCAGTTTTTCCAGCTCGCGATGCGCGCCGATCAACAGATGCGCCGCCGGCGCCTCGAAACCCACGCGGCCCTTGATGCCGAGAATGGTGTCGCCAAGATGCACGCCGCGACCGATGCCGTACTCGCGTCCGACGGCATTCAGTTCGGCGATCAGCGCCACGGGATCCAGCGGTTTGCCGTCAATGCGATCCGGTACGCCCTGTCTGAAACTTAGCGTCAGCGGTTTGGGCGCCAGTTTGGCTGCGTCAACCTCGCCGCCTGGGAATGCGGCTTGCGGCAGCGCGCTCCAGGAATTCAGCGTCTCACGACCGCCCACGGAGGTGCCCCACATGCCCTCGTTCACCGAATAGTGCTCGGTCTTTTCCGGAAACTCGAAGCCATGCTGCTTGAGAAACGCGCGTTCCTCGGCACGACTCAGCGCCAGCGTGCGGATGGGCGTCAGCAGTTCCAGCTCCGGCGCCAGGGCGCGGAAGGCCACGTCGAAACGCACCTGGTCGTTGCCCGCGCCGGTGGAACCGTGGGCGAGCGCCGTAGCGCCCACCTGCTTCGCCACCGCCACCACCTTCGCGGCCTGCGCCACGCGCTCCGCCGACACGCTCAGCGGATAAAGATTCCCGCGCAATACGTTGCCGTAAATCAGATAGCGCAGATAGCGGTCGAAGAGCTCGGCGCGGGCATCCACCGTGTGGTGCTGCTGTGCGCCCAGCGTAGGCGACAGGCTTTCGATGCGTGCGAGTTCCCGCGCACTGAAACCCCCGGTATTCACCGTGACGGTGCTGACTGCGTAGCCTTGCGCGCGCAGATGCACGACGCAGAATGAGGTGTCCAATCCGCCGGAAAACGCCAGTGCCACGTGCTTTTTCATGCTTGCCCCTTTGACCATACGGCTTCCTCACATTGTCCGAGGTGCCTGCGCGTGTGCTCAATCCATTGTTGCGTGTCCCGCACCTGCACCTCGATCAGTTCCAATCCTGGATTGCCGGCGCCGCCCAAATGTGTGGCCGTGAGCGCGGCGCGATCCGGATCGAAACTGCCGTCATCCAGCTGTTGCGCGACCTGTTGGTAGGCATCGCGGAAAGGAACGCCCTGCTGCACGCGCTGATAGGCCGCGTGCGTGGCATACAGCTCATCGCTGCAAGCGGCGGCAGCACGCTCCGCATTTACCTGCAAAGCCGGCACCAGCCGGATCAGCACGTCGAGCCACTCGCTTGCGGTATCCAGCGCACCGAACAACGGTTTTTTCAACAGTTGCAGGTCGCGGTGGTAATTGGAAGGCAAGCCGCCCGCGAGTTCCTGTACCGCCAGGGCATAACCGCGCAGTTCGCGACAGCGTCCACGCGCGAGTTCCACCACGTCCGGATTGCGCTTCTGCGGCATGATGGACGAACCGGTGGTGAAAGCGTCCGGCAAATCCACAAAGCCGAGTTCCGGCATTGAGTACAGCGCCACGTCCCACAGGAATTTTTCCAGCACCAGCCCGATGGAGACCAGTGCGTTCACCAGCGCCAGTTCGTGGCGGCCCCGCGAGTTCATCACATCCACGGGACTGATCTGCACGCTGGCGAAACCGAGGAGCTTCGCGGTGTATTCGCGGTCGAGCGGCAAGGGCACGCCAAAACCGGCGGCCGCACCCAGCGGGCAGCGATCCAGCCGCGCGTACACCGCTTGCAGTGCATGCAGTTCTTCGGCCAGGCCCGCCGCGAACGCCACCGCCCACAGCCCAAATGTGGATGGCATGGCGCGGCGCAGATGCGTGTAGCCCGGCATGACCTCGCCGGCATGCGCGCGTGCGAAGCTCGCGAACGCCGATGCCAGCTCGACCACCTGTGCCGCGATATTCAGCAGGGCAT
>DATEJV010000071.1:0-9295 GCA_035277745.1 Gammaproteobacteria bacterium
GCCAGCGACTGGATCCCGGCCGTGGACATCAAGGAAGAGGACCAGCGCTTTCTGATCCACGCCGACGTTCCGGGCGTCGATCCCAAAGACATCGAAATCACCATGGAAGACGGCATCCTCACGCTCAAGGGCGAGCGCAAGGGCGAGACCCGCGAGGAACGCGACGGCTACCGCCGCGTGGAGCGCGTCAGCGGACAGTTTTTCCGCCGCTTCACGCTGCCGGACACCGCGGATGCCGAAGGCGTGAGCGCCAAGGGCGTGAACGGCGTGCTGGAAATCAGCATACCGAAGCAGCCCAAGGCTCAGCCGCGGCGCATCACGGTCAAGGCGTCCTGAAAATTTTTCAGCACATCCTGCAACCAAAACCCCGCCGCGCGCACCTTGCACAAGGTGCGCGCGGCATTGTTTGACGCGGTTTTGCGGAACTTTTTCCCACACGCCGGTCTTTAGATATATAGAGTAAAAACCGCCAATCTCAGGCTTACGCGCGTAAGCCGCGCGTTCACACGCTGAGAACGTTTTTACCGCGGCCACTCAGCAACAACTTTCGCAGCAACTCCGCGCAAAGCGGGGCTGGAAAAACCGGCACTCCTGCCTTGCGGCCGGTGTGCTGTTCATCGTGTCAGCAAGAGGGAAGAAAATGAAACGTTCCATCAGTCTCGCGGCCGTCCTGTGTGCGGCCCTGCTTGGATTTGCTCCGCTCGCGTCGTTCGCGCACATGCCGCCGCCGTTCGTGGCGGGTCAGCCGGTGCCGTCGCTCGCGCCCATCGTCAAGCGCGTATCGCCGGCGGTGGTCAACATCTCCACCAGCGGTCACGTGACCGTGCAGCAAAGTCCGTTTTTCAACGACCCGTTTTTCCAGCAGTTCTTCGGCATGCCCAACGTCCCGACGGAGCGCAATTTCCAGGCACTCGGCTCGGGCGTGATCGTGAATGCCGACAAGGGCTACATCCTCACCAACAACCACGTGATTGAAAACGCCGACAAGATCACGGTCACGCTCTACGACGGCCGCAGCTTCAAGGCCAAAGTGGTGGGCCGCGATCCGGACACCGACATCGCGGTGCTGCACATTGACGCCAAGGACTTGGTGCAGATCCCGCTGGGCAACTCCTCGACGCTGCAGGTGGGAGACTTCGTGATCGCCATCGGCAACCCCTTCGGCCTGGAGCACACCGTGACCGCCGGCATCGTAAGCGCCAAGGGCCGCACCCAGGTGCAGGACGGCAAGTATTCCGACTTCATCCAGACCGACGCGGCCATCAATCCCGGCAATTCCGGCGGCGCGCTCGTCAATCTCGAAGGCCAGCTCGTCGGCATCAACACCATGATCGTCACCAGCGGCGGCAGCCGCGGCAACATCGGCATCGGTTTCGCCATTCCCATCAACATGGCCAAGGATGTCATGGATCAGCTCATCCAGTACGGCAAGGTCGAGCGCGGCATGCTCGGCGTGCAGGTGCAGACGCTGACGCCGGAGCTGGCGCAGGCGCTCAAGCTCGCGCAGAATCAGGGCGCCGTGGTCATGCAGGTGGTGCCGGGTTCGCAGGCCCAGAAAGCCGGCATCAAGCCCAATGACGTGATCGTGAGCGTCAACGGCAATCCGGTGGCCAGCGCCCAGGACGTGCGCAACGTCATCGGCCTGCTGCGCGTGGGCACGCCGGTAACGCTGGGCATCCTGCGCAACGGCCAGCAAATCACCATCCACGCGAAGATCGGCAATACCCAGTCCGAACAGATCGCCTCGGCCGAGCATCCGCAACTGCGCGGCATGACGGTCAGCAATCTCAACGAAAGCTCGCCGCTCTACGGGCAGGTGAAAGGCGTGCTGGTCACGGGCGTGGACCCGAACAGCGAAGCCTACAGTGCCGGCCTGCGTCAGGGTGACGTGATCACCGCGGTCAATCGAGAAGCCGTCAGCAATGTGGCCGAGTTCCGCAAGGCACTCGATCAGGCAGGGGGTACCGTGGCTTTGCGCGTGCGCCGCGACGACCAGATTTTCTACCTGGTGCTTTCCGGATAACCGCCAACGGGATCAAAACCAAAACCCCGCACCGGCTCTGCCGGTGTGGGGTTTTTCATCTGCGGTACACGACGATCAGGATTATGTCTGCTATCCGGCCATGGTGCGCAGGCCATCACGTCTGCGGGAGGATATACTCCAGCCACCCGGCAAATTTGCGGGCGCTTACCAAGGAGTATCCACATGCATCCAATCAACAAAGCATTAGCCGCACTGCTGGGCGGAACCCTGGTGCTGGCAGTGGGGACGGCCCAGGCTCAGAGTACCGCCGCCATGCCGGCGGCAGCGTCAGCCACCGCCGCTACGCCGGCCGCCGCCACCGCGAGCGTAAGCCAGGCGCAGTTCACCAGCGCGGTGAATAACCGCGTTCCCGCGGACGACATCGCCAGCCTCGACAGCAGCCACAACCAGGTATTCTTTTTCACGGCGCTCAAAGACGCCGCCGGCCAGACCATCACGCACCGCTGGGAATACAACGGCCAGACCATGGCGGAAGTGAAGTTCGAGCCCAAGGCCAATCACTGGCGCGTGTGGTCGAGCAAGATGCTGTTGCCGAGCCAGACCGGCACTTGGACCGTGGAAGTGCTGGACGGCAGCGGCAATGTGCTTGCGTCCAAGACCCTGGATTACACCGCGGCTGCAAAGGTCGAAACGGAAGCGACCCACAAAGTCCAGCCGCAGGCGACGACCACGCCGATGACGCCGGCACCGGCGGCGGTGACTCACCGATAATTTTAGTGGTGCGGGGCTGTCCATCCCGCGCGGCTGTCCATCAGCCGCGCGGTGGATTCGCCCCCGCCTTCAAGCCAGAGAATATCACGCGATCCATACGGTTTTGACGTTCACAAATTCATGAATACCGTGGCGTGACAGCTCGCGGCCGTATCCCGAGCGCTTGATCCCGCCGAAGGGCAACCTGGGATCGCTTTTCACCAGACCGTTGACGAAGGCGCTGCCGGACTGCATACGCCGCGCGAAGGCTTCGCCGCGTTTCACATCGCGCGTCCACACGCTGCCGCCCAGACCGTAAGTCGTGCCATTCGCGACTTCGAGCGCGGCGGCTTCGTCGCGCACCCGGATCACGCTCGCCACCGGGCCGAACAGCTCCTCGGTCCAGGCACGCATGCCGGGCTGGACGCCGTCGAGAACCGTGGGCGGGTAGAACGCGCCTTGGCCGGCGAGTGGCTCGCCGCCAAGCAGCACTTGGGCACCGTGCTGCACGGCATCTTCGACCTGCTTGTGCAGGCTGTCACGCAGATCGAAACGCGCCATGGGCGCCAGCGTGGTGTTTGCATCCAGCGGGTCGCCGCATTTCAACGCCGCGGCGCGCGCCTTGAATTCCGCGAGGAACGTGTCCGCGACCTTGTCCACCACGATGAAACGCTTCGCGGCGATGCAGCTCTGGCCGGCGTTCTGATAGCGGGACTGCACGCCGGTTGCCGCAGCTTGGGCGAGGTCGGCATCCTCCAGCACCACGAAGGCATCGGAACCGCCGAGTTCCAGCACGCATTTCTTCAGCACCTCGCCGGCTTCCCGGCCCACCGCGCGCCCCGCACGCTCGCTGCCGGTGAGCGTGACCGCGGCGATACGTGGGTCCTTGATCACCGGCTCGACCTGCGGAATGCCGATCATGAGCGTCTGGAACACGCCGGCGGGGAAGCCGGCCTCGCGGAATGTCGTTTCAAGCGCCACTCCACAACCGGGTACGTTGTCGGCGTGTTTCAGCACCACGGTGTTGCCCGCGGCCAGCGCCGGCACGGCCGCACGTATCGCCTGCCAGAAAGGGAAATTCCACGGCATGATGGCAAGCACAGTGCCGAGCGGCTGATAAGCGACGTAACTTTTCCGCGCGTCACTGGCTGAGGGTTCGTCGTCCAGGAATCCGGCCGCGTGTTGTGCGTAGTAGTCGCAGCAGCGCGCGCATTTCTCGATCTCGGCGCGCGCCTCGCCGATGAGTTTGCCCATTTCACGGCTCATGAGTGCGGCATAGTCATCGCGGTGCTTGAGCAGCACTGCGCCGGCGCGTTGCAGCAATGCCGCGCGCTCCGCCAGCGGCCGCGTGCTCCACGCGGGCGTGGCTGCTGCGGTGAGCGCCAGCGCCGCATCGAGACGCGCCGCGTCCCACATCGGATATTGCTCGAGTTGTTCGCCGTTGGCGGGGTTGATGGCGGTGAAATTCATGCTGCACTCCGGAAAATACACGCGATGAAAAATATTCGGCAGGCTGCGAACCGCGAGCATAGCGCCGAATTCACGCTTCGCGTTAATCTATGCGCATGACTTGGACGTCGCGTCTCGTTGTCTTCTGCCTGTTGCTGTGTGTGTGGTCGCCGGTGTCCGCGGCGGATCTCGCGGCGCAACGTGCCGCGTTCAAGCAGGCCTGGGTCGCGGCCCAGCAGGGGAATCTGGCCGCGCTTACGCCGTATCTCGACGAGCTCACCGATTACCCGCTGTATCCGTACCTGCGCTACGCGTATCTCGACAGCACGCTTGGACAACAACCGCCGGGCGCGATTCAAGCTTTCCTGAAGGAGCAGGCGGACCTGCCGGTGGCCGAGCGCCTGCGGCGCGATTGGCTGGTGCAACTCGCCCAACAGCAGGACTGGCAGGATTTCCTGGCCCAGTACCGCGACGAAACCGACCCGCCGCTGCGCTGCGGCGCGGTGAGCGCACATCTCGCGGGCCGCGATCGCGAGGATCGCAGTGCCTGGGTGGTGGCGGCCCAGCATCTTTGGCTCGCGCCGCAGGCGCAACCGGCCGCCTGTGACGCGGCGTTTCAATATCTGCAAGCACATCACCGCATCACCAACGGCATGGTGATGCAGCGCATCCAAGGCGCCTTGCAGGCACGCGACTATGCGCTGGCGCGCACGCTCGTGCCGCAACTGGCCGCCGTGGACCGGCCCTGGGCACGCATCTGGCTGGAGATGGCGGAGGACCCGGCGCACGTGCTCGAGAACATGCAGGTGCCGGACGAGCCGCGTTACCAGAGCATGTTGCTGAACGGCGTGCAACTGGTGGCGCGCGCCGATCCGGACCGTGCGCACCATCTGTGGACGGTGCTCGCGCAACGTTATCACTTCGGGGCGGACGATACCCGGGCCACGCAGCTGATGCTGGCGCTGGAATCGGCCCGGAACCTGCGCCCGGATGCCGCCCAGTTGCTGGCGCAGGTGCGGCACTTCGGCGATGCGCACGTCGCCGAGTGGCGCGTGCGCACCGCGTTGCGCAACCTGCAATGGCAAACCGTGCTGAAAACCCTGGCGGCGCTCGGACCCGCGGCCAGCAAGCCCGAATGGCGCTACTGGAAGGCGCGCGCACTTGCGGCCACCGGGCAGGATGACCGCGCCGTTGCGCTCTACGAGTCGCTGGCGGACGGCATGGACTACTACGCTTTTCTCGCCGCCGACCGCCTGAATCTCACCTACAACATCACCCAGGAACCCAGTCAGCCGGCACCGGAAGTCATCGCCCAACTGGGTCTGCGCCCGGGATTCGTGCGCGCGCGCGAACTGTTTTACGCCGGCCTGTACCGCTACGCGAATGCCGAATGGGTGGCCGCGAGCACCACGCTTTCCAGAGCGGCGCGCTGTCAGACGGCACTCTTGGCGCAGCAATGGGGCTGGTCGGGTCGTGCCATGCAGACGCTCGCGAATGCCGGCTGCTGGGGCGATCTCAGCATCAGTTATCCGCTGGCCTACGCCGACACGCTCGCGCCCCGTGCCCAGCAGCTCGGCCTGGATCTGCCGTGGGTGTACGGCCTGATCCGCTCGGAAAGCGTGTTTCGTCCGGACGCCGTTTCCGCCGCGGGTGCCTTGGGGCTCATGCAACTCATGCCGGCCACCGGCCGGCGCGTGGCGGCCCGACTCGGCCTGACACTCGACGGGCAGCAGCCGCTGCTCGATCCGGACACCAATCTGGCCGTCGGCAGTTCCTATCTCGGCCATCTGTTGCAGCGTTTTGACGGCAACGAGCTGCTGGCCACCGCCGCCTACAACGCCGGTCCCGACCGCGTGCTGGCGTGGCTGCCGCAAAGCGGCAGTCTGCCCGCGGACGTGTGGGTGGATTCCATCCCGTTCTGGGAAACCCGCAATTACGTGCGCAATGTGTTCAGCGCCGCGGTCATCTTTGATTGGCGTTTGCACCACCGCACCGAACGCTTGAGTGCGCGCCTCGGCCAGATCACGGCGCCGGGTGCAAGCAGTCCGACCCTGCCCGCCGCCGCGGCAACCATTCCGGCGCCGGCCGCCGCGAGTGCCGGAGCCTCGGTGCCGCCGGCCTTGCGGTAACATGGAGTACAGCTTGTTGTCCCGTTGTGCCCCGGCGCCGACCGCGGATTAAGCTCGTTTCACGCACGGTACTACCAATGCCAACGGCCACTATCTGTCTGCTGGGAGGCACCGGCTTTGTCGGGCGCCATCTGGCCGCACGTCTCGCGCAACGGGATTACAACGTCAAAATCCTGACGCGTTCACGTGCGCGCCATTACGATCTCGTGGTGTTGCCCACGGTCACGCTGGTCGAGGCCGACGTGCACGACGCCGCGACGCTGGCGCGCGAGTTTGCCGGCTGCGCGGCGGTGGTCAATCTGGTCGGCATCCTCAACGAGCGCGGCCACCGCGGACGCGGCTTCCGGCAGGTGCACGTGGAGCTGCCGCGCAAGATCATCCAGGCCTGCCGCGCCGCAGGCGTGCCACGGCTGCTGCACATGAGCGCGCTCAACGCCGCGCGCAACGCGCCCAGTCATTATCTGCGCACCAAAGCCGAGGCCGCCGAACTGGTGCTGGCTGCCCAGGACCTGCAGGTCACGGTGTTCGAGCCGAGCGTGATCTTCGGCCCCGGCGATCGTTTCCTCAACCGCTTTGCACGCTTGCTGCGCCTCGCGCCCGGCGTTTTCCCCCTGCCTTGTCCCAACGCGAAGCTGGCGCCGGTGTTTGCGGGCGACGTGGCCGAAGCCATGCTGCGCAGCCTGGATGCGCGCGCGTGTTTCGGTCGGCGTTATGCCCTGTGCGGGCCGAAGGTCTACACGCTGCACGAATTGTTGCGCTACTTGCGCCGTCTTACCGGCCACAAACGCGTGATTCTGGGTCTGCCGCGGCCGTTGTCGTGGCTGCAGGCGCTGGTCATGGAATGGCTGCCGGGCAAACCGTTTTCACTCGACAATTATCATTCGCTGCAGGTGGCCGGCGTGTGCACCGACAACGGCTTTGCCGCGTTCGGTATGCAGCCGGTGGCCGTGGAAGCGGTGCTGCCCACGTATCTCGGCCGCTTCACCGCCCAGGCGGAGCTCGACAAGTACCGGCGCATGCGCGGCCTGGTGCCGTGAGCGGCGCAGCGGCTCCGAATCAGATGGGGAAAGGCGTGCCCAAGGTGCCGGATGCGGACTGGTTGCAGCGCTGGCGCGAAGGCCGTACCGGCTGGCACCACAGCGAACCCATGCCGCTGCTGATACAGCATTGGCCCGTGCTCGGCCTGCCTGCGGGCAGCCGCGTGCTGGTGCCGCTCGCCGGCAAGTCGCTCGACATGTTGTGGCTGGCGCAGCAGGGATTTTCGGTGCTCGGCGTGGAACTCTCGCCGCTCGCGGTCAAGCAGTTCTTCGCCGAAAACCACCTCGCGGCGCAGTCGCAGCGCGAGGTGGACGGTGTGCATTACTCCGCCGGCGACATCGAAATGATCCAGGGCGACATCTTCAAGGTGGCGGCGCGCGTGTTCGAATCCTGCCCCGCGGTTTATGACCGCGCCGCGATCATTGCCTTGCCCCCGCTCTTGCGCCGGCGCTACGCGCACGAGGTTTACGCGAAACTGCCGGCGGATTGCCGCGGACTCATGATCACGCTCGAATATCCGCAAGCCGAAATGCAGGGACCGCCGTTTTCGGTGGAGGCAACGGAACTCCACCGTCTGTTCGACGCCGAGTGGAAACTCGAGCTCCTCGAGCGGCGCGACATTCTGGCGTCGCAGCCCGGGTTCAGGGAAGCGGGCGTAAGCGCGCTCGCGACCGCCGTCCACCGCCTGCAGCGTAGGGCGCGCTGATGCACGGCGAATACAAGATGCCGGGCGGCAAGCTGGTGGTCGCGGACCTCGAGGTGCGCGGCGGGCGCCTGTGTCACGTGCAGGTAAGCGGGGATTTCTTTCTCGAACCCGACAGCGCGCTCGACTGGATTGACGCGGCACTCAACGGCCAGCCGGCGCAGAGCGGCGAGGCGGAACTGGCCGCGCATCTCAAGGCCGCGCTCGGCGGGCGTGCGGCGATGTACGGCATCTCCGAAGAGGCGATCGCACGCGCGGTGCAGCGCGCGCTGGGACATGCGCGGTGAGCCGCAGCCGTTGGGAGGATCACGGCTGGCGCTTGATCCACGCGCCCGCGCAGGCGCCCGCGCTGCACATGGCGCTCGACGAAACCCTGACCGAAGCCGTGGGCAGCGGGCGACGCGCGCCCACGCTGCGCATCTGGGAATGGGCGGCCTCGGCCGTGATCATCGGCCGCTACCAGTCGCTGCGCAACGAAGTGGATCCCGAAGGCGCGCGCCGCAATGACATCAAGGTGATGCGCCGCATCAGCGGCGGCGGCGCGATGTTCGTGGAACCCGGCAACACCATCACCCATTCGCTGTACGCGCCGGCGTCCCTGGTCGAGGGCATGTCGTTCCAGGAAGCGTATGCGTTTCTGGATGCCTGGGTCATCGAGGCGCTGCGCACGCTCGGCATCGAAGCGCGCTATCAGCCGCTCAACGACATCACCTCGCCGGCCGGCAAAATCGCGGGCGCCGCCCAGGCGCGCCGTCACGGCGCGGTGCTGCATCACGTGACCATGGCCTACGACATCGATGCCGCGAAGATGCTGCAGGTGTTGCGCATCGGTCGCGAGAAACTTTCCGACAAGGGCATCGCAAGCGCCGTCAAACGCGTGGATCCGCTGCGCAGCCAGACGGGCATGGCGCGCAGCGCGGTGATCGAGCGCATGATCGAGACGTTTCGCCGGCTGCACGGACTGAGCGAGGATCGCCTGACGGAGAACGAACTCTCGCAGGCACGCGTGCTGGCGACAAAAAAATTCGAGACTCCGGAATGGACTGCAATCGTGCCCTGAAGGCGCCACCCAGGCACGCGCCGCTTTACGGCTGCGGTGAACCCGTACTTTTGACCATGAGTTTCTGCAACGCGGCGTCGCGCTGTGCCGTCGGCAGGCGCAGCAGACGTTTCACCGTGCGGTAGAAAGCCGGCAGGTCACCGCCATTTTCCATGAGCAGCGCGCGCAACGCCGGCACCCAA
>DATEJV010000072.1:0-3024 GCA_035277745.1 Gammaproteobacteria bacterium
CGGGGATGCCGGCCGACGTGCTGGAGCTGGCGCTGCTGCCGTTCTATTCCACCAAGCAATCCGGCACGGGTCTCGGTCTGCCGCTGTGCCGCGAGATCGTGGAAGCGCACGGCGGCCGCATCAGTGTTGCGAATCGCGCGAGCGGCGGCGTGATGGCGAGCATCTGGTTGCCGGCGCGGCGGTAATATGCCCGCCACGGAAGTTGGCTACCGTGTCTGCGCATTGAGCCGGCGCATCAGATCCAGCGCCTGGCTCTGATACGTCTCGCCGAACAGATTGAGATGATTGAGCACGTGATAAAGATTGTAGAGATCGCGGCGTACACGGTAGCCGGCATCCAGTGGCCAGATCGCCGCGTAGGCTGAATAAAACTCCGGCGGGAAGCCGCCGAACAGTTCGGTCATGGCGAGGTCCGCTTCGCGGTCGCCGTAATACACCGCGGGATCGAAGGCCACCGGTTCGCCGGTTGTGAGCACGCCCCAGTTGCCGCCCCAAAGATCGCCGTGCAGCAGCGAAGGTTCTGGCGCATGGCCGGCAAAGAACACGGGCAGCGATTCCATGAGCCGCACACCCTGTTCCTGCAACGCGCCGCGATAGCCGTTTTCCGCCGCGAGCTGCAATTGAAATCTCAAGCGGTGCTCGCGGAAGAACCTCACCCACTCATCGCCGGGCGCATTGAATTGCGGCGTGGCGCCGATGAAATTGCTGCGCCGCCAGCCAAAGCGCGCGCCAAAGTTTCGATGTTGCGCGGCGAGCCGTTCGCCAAGCCGGGCGGCGGACCGTCCGGTCCTGCGGCCGAACTCCAGCCATTCCATGAGCAGAAACGCTCCGCCGTCGCGCTTCTCCGCCGCCAGCAACTGCGGCACGCGCACCGCGCTACACCCGGCCAGCGCCTGCAGCCCCTCGGCTTCCGCGAGCAGCCTCTGCGGGTCGTCGGCAGTGGCCTTCACGCACCAGTCGGCCTCCGCACCCTGCACCCGCCACACACTGCCGCCGACGCCACGGCCGACCGCTTGCCAGCTGAACGGGCCGGCATGCTTCTCGGCCAACAGCCGTTCCACCGCATTGCGGATCTCAGTCATGCATGCGCTCAAACAAAAACGGGCGCTGCGCGCCCGTTTGCAAACATGAAGATGTGGCAGTCAGGCAAGCAGCTGCTTGACTCTGCGGTGCAAGGGGCTGGACCGCGGGAAATGCGCGAGCAGGAATTCCATCTGGTCCGCCAGGATGCGCCGGCCCTTGAGGAAGATGTACTCCGCGTGATTGGGCGTGAACGGCACCGCCAGCAACTGCATGCCGGATTCCTCCGGCGTGCGCCCGGCCTTGTGATTGTTGCAGCGTTTGCAGGCGGCTACTACGTTGTTCCAGGTGTCGGTGCCGCCGCGGCTCAACGGCGTGACGTGTTCGCGCGACAGCTCACGCGCCGGGAAACGGTGGCCGCAATACATGCACAGATTGGCGTCGCGCCGGAACAGGGTGTGATTATTGAGCGGCGGCACGTAATGCTCGCGCGCCTTCGCGAGCGCATGGTTGTTGCCGTAGGTGGCAATGATGGAATTCACTTCCACGCGGCTCTGGCGTCCGGTGCGAGCACAAATGCCGCCGTGCAGCCGGTAGAGCAGCATGCCGCAACTGTAAGCCACCTGTTCCAGGTGATACAGGCGCACAGCATCCTGATAATCAATCCACTCGAGCGGCATGCCGGCCGCGTCGGTGCGCAGAACTTCTTGTGTCAGGTCGTACACGTGACGTTCACTCCTGCCAATCGGCGGAGGTTACTGCAAAAAACCGGTCTGGAAGGCCAATACCAGAGGTCGCGGTAAAGCATCTTACTCCGGCTCAGGGTGGTAAAAAAAGTTCTCGCACTCTAAACTGCGGGCGGTCCGGTGCCGGCTTGCAAACGCGGCCGGCCGGCGGCCATTCCCAGCCTACACGAGAACCGCATGGCCATAAGGGTCTTTGTACCGAAGGAACAAACCCCGGGCGAACGCCGCGTGGCCATCAGTCCGCCGGTGGCCGTCAAACTCAAGGCCCTGGGCGCGGAGCTGCTGCTGGAATCCGGTGCCGGTGCAACCGCGGGTTTCCCCGACAGTCTGTTCAAGGACGTGCGCCTGACGAGCGCCGCGGACGGCGCCGCAACCGCGGACGTGGTATTCAAGGTGCTCGCGCCCCCGCCCGCGAACATCGCGCGCATGCAAGCGGGATCAATTCTGATTGGTCTTTTGAACCCGCACCGCAATCTCGACGCGGTCCAGGCGCTGCGCGACCGCAAGGTCACCAGTTTCGCGATGGAACTCGTGCCGCGCATTTCGCGTGCCCAGGCGATGGATGCGCTGTCATCGCAGGCGGCGGCCGCCGGTTACAAGGCGGCGCTGCTCGCCGCGGAAAAACTCGCACGATTCTTCCCGATGCTGACCACCGCCGCCGGCACCATCCGTCCGGCCAAAGTGCTGGTGATCGGCGCGGGCGTCGCGGGTCTGCAGGCGATCGCCACCGCGCGCCGGCTGGGTGCCATGGTCGAAGGCTACGACGTGCGCAGTGCCGCGCGTGAACAGGTCGAGTCGCTCGGAGCGAAGTTCGTGGACACCGGCGTGTCGGCGGAAGGCACGGGCGGATATGCGCGCGAGCTCACCGCCGAGGAAAAACTTAAGCAGCAGGATGCGCTCGCCAGGCATGTGGCGCAGGCGGATGCCGTGATCACCACGGCCGCGGTACCCGGGCGCACAGCCCCGCGCATCATTTCCAAGGCCATGGTCGAAGCCATGAAGCCCGGTGCCGTGGTCCTGGACTTGGCGGCCGAGACCGGCGGCAACTGCGAGCTGACCCAACCCGGCGAAGACCGGCTGCACGGTCACGTGCTGGTGAGCGGCCCGCTGAATCTGCCGAGTCTGCTTGCAGAACACGCGAGCGACATGTACGCGCGCAATCTGCTCAACTTCTTCACGCCGCTGGTGAAGGACGGCAGCGTGCACATCGACTGGAGCGACGAGGTGTACGCCAAGAGCGTGCTCACCCACGATGGCG
>DATEJV010000073.1:0-2729 GCA_035277745.1 Gammaproteobacteria bacterium
GGCCGACGAGGTACATGATGTGCAGCGCCAGGCGCTCGAGCGTACGGCCGCCGACGTCTTCCCGGCCGCGGCGACGCACGAGTTCCGGGTTCTGCACGTAGAACGCCAGCTGCGCGCCCACGAACAGGATCAGCCAGCACAAGTAAATCCAGGCCATGAACATCACCAGGATGGCGAAGCCGGAATAAATCAGCGTCAGGCGCGTGGAGGTAACCGTGAGGGCGGCAAATGCCCAGCCGGTGAATTCCCACAGGATGCCGGCGAATGTGCCGCCGTAGAGCGCGGCCCGAAATTGCACGTGGGTGTGGGGTACGAATGCATAAATGAAAGTGAACGCCGCGATCACCATCAGGTAGGGCACCACCTTGGTGGCGAGCAGCAACAGATGGCCGGAGACGCCGAGCGCCATGATCTGCTGCATCACAGTGTGGCTGCTGACGGTGGCGGTGATGGCGAACGCCGCGACCACCAGCAGCGGTCCGATGAGGATCACGCCCAGATAATGGCTGAAGCGCTCGCCCAGAGTACGCACTTCACGCACCTGCCACACATGGTTCAGGCCGGTCTCGACTTTCTGCACCAGCGCCACCACCGCGTACAGCAGCACCAGCAGGCCGATGGTACCGAGCACGCCGGCGCGCACGTGGTCCACGAAGTTGAGGATGCGCCCGGACAGCACTTCGCCCTTTTCTCCGAGCGGCGCCAGAAAATCGAACAGCAGCGGCTCCAGGTTGTCCTGTACGCCCAGGCCCTTGAGCACCGCGAACACGAACGCCAGCAGCGGCACGATCGCCAGCAGCGAGGTATACACCAGGCTCATGGCGCGCAGCGTGATTTCGCCGCCGGCAAAATCCTGGACCAGCACCTGCAACATGCGCAGCCAGAAGATCAGCAGGCGTTTGTGCACCGGCATGGCGTGCAGATCGCCGCGCCAGATGTAGCGGTCGAAGGTATGGGCGATGCCCTTCAGCACGCGCGGCTCCCGGTATCCTGAGGACTCAATTCTAGCTGCATTCGATCCGCCGCCAGGGGTCACAGCTCCAGGCTGAGCGGCGGCTCGTCAAGCAGTGCCAACTGCTCGCGCAGGCTCTGGATGTGCTCTTCCCAGTAACGCGGCGCATCGAACCACGGGAAAGCGCGCGGGAAAGCCGGATCGCTCCAGCGGCGCGCGACCCAGGCGGCGTAATGCAGCATGCGCAACGCGCGCAACGCCTCGATCAGCCACAACTCCGCCGGATTGAAGTCCGCAAACTGGCGATAACCATCCATGACGTGGCCAAGCTGCTGTTCCATGTCCGCGCGGTTGCCGGCGAGCAGCATCCACAGATCCTGCACGGCCGGGCCCGTGGCGCAATCGTCCAGGTCCACGAAATGTGGACCTGCCTCGGTCCACAGCAGGTTGCCGGGATGACAGTCGCCGTGCAGCCGGATGCGCCGAAAATCACCCGCACGTTCAAAAGCATGCGTCACGGCGGCCAGCAACATATCGGTCACTTCGCGATAACGCGGCGCAAGTTCCGGTGGCAGAAATCCGCTGTGCAGAATGAATTCCCGCGGTGCACGGCCCAGGGTTTCGATGTCAATCTGCGGGCGGTGCTGAAAGCGGCCGGCGGCGCCGACGGCGTGGATGCGGCCGATGAAGCGTCCGATCCATTCCAGTTGGTCCGGCCGTTCCAGGTCCGGCGCGCGTCCGCCCTGGCGTGGAAACAGCGCGAAACGGTAACCGGCGTGACGCAGAAGCGTCGCACTTTCCGCATCCGCAAGCGGCGCCACTACCGGGATTTCCGCGTCGCGCAGTTCCCGACTGAAAGCTTGCTCTTCCAGAATGGCTGCATCCGACCAGCGGCCGGGACGGTAGAACTTGGCGACCAGCGGTGCGCTGTTCTCGATGCCCACCTGATAGACGCGATTCTCGTAACTGTTGAGCGCGAGCAGCCGTCCGTCACTCAGCCGGCCGGTGGACTCGACTGCCGCGAGAATCACATCGGGCGTCAGGTCCTGATAGGGCGTGGCGGTGGCGGATTCAATCATGGACGCAGTGTAACGGAAGGCGGCTGCACATCGCATTCATTTTATGGAATTCGGGCGCAAGCCGGGATGAGCCTGGCGTTTCGATGTTCTTGATTGTGAGAGCGATGGTCCGCGCCGCGATTCAGAAGCATCGCGGCGTATAACGCCGCTCCCACAGTTCGCAATAACCGTGGCCGTAATCCGTTCCTGCTCCAACATCAGGACGGCGCAGCGTCCCGATAATTTTTCGAAATGCGATTCGCCGGGCGCCGCCTTGCACTATCCGCACAGGGTAACCGGCTTGGATGATCCAGCCGCGGTGCCGCAGTCAATCCTGGTAGTCCTCGTTTCCGGGAGTGGGTACCGGTTTCAGCTTTGCGATCGCGGCCGGATTCTCGAACTTCAATGTGTAGAAGCCGCCATGGCTGGACGTGACCCAGAGGTAGAGCCGGTCATGCTGCCACACGAAGCGGCTGTGCGCCTTCGACCACGCAAAGTTGATCGGGGGACTGACCCGCTGAAAGCCGTTCAACAATGAGCCTGGATCGATCTCGGTCGGAACCGGCGGCGCCGGGCCAACGAAATACGCAATCTCCCGCGGCTTCTCCGGATTGTGAATGTCGAATACCCGTATGCCCGCCTGATGACTGGAACAGGCCAGCAGCGTCGCATCGCGGGGATTGTCGAAGCTGCAGTCGTGCACGCTGTAGCCGTAGCCG
>DATEJV010000074.1:0-3321 GCA_035277745.1 Gammaproteobacteria bacterium
GCCGCCGTCGTGCGTCACCCAGATCAAGCCGTCGTCGGTGCCGGCCCAGATGAGATTGACGTTGAGCGGCGAGGGCGCGAGTGCGTACACCACGCCGCGATCGGTCGGCTGGGCCGCCTTGCTGTCGCGGTATTGGCCGACGCTCGCCGGTATTTCCCAGGTCTTGCGCGTCAGATCCGGGCTGATCTGTTTCCACCGCTGGCCGCCGTCGTCGGTTTGCCACACCGTGTTGGAGGTGAAATACAGCCGGTGCGGATCAAGCGGCGAGAACATCAGCGGCATGGTGCGCACCGTGCGGTAGTCGGGCGCGTTCAAGGCCTTCGGACCCACGTCGGAAATCTGGCCGGTGTCGCGGTCGTAAAGCGTCACGCCGCTGCGGGCGGCGCCGTAAATCAGATTGGGATGCAGCGGATCGGGAGCCGCACTGCCGTATTCCTCGATGCCCACCGGGTGCCAGTCGTGTGCGGTCAGCTCGCCGTCGTTGCCGCGTACCGGCACGCAAGCCGAACCGCTGTCCTGCTGGCCGCCGCATACCTGATATGGCCAGGTGGGATCAATGCCCGTCTTGTACATCGCGGCGGTCGGCTGGTTGTACCAGGAACTCCAGGTCTTGCCGCCGTTCACCGTGACGATGGTGCCCTGGTCGCTCGCGACTTCCATGATGTCGGGATTGTTGGGGTTGATCCAAGTCTGCTGGTAATCGTCGCCGCCCGGTGCGCCGCGGAAGCCGAACCAGGTCTTGCCGCCGTCGGTGGACTTCCATAACACCGGGGTGTTGCTGTACACGATGCCCGGATTCTTCGGGTCAATCGCCAGTGGCGGCAGGTCGCCGCCGCCAATCCGTTCCGCGGGACGTGGGTCGTCCGTTATCTTGTGCCAGCTCGCGCCGGCATCGTCGGAGCGGTAAAGGCCCACCTTGCCGTCGGGCGCGCCCGGTCCACTCGATACCGAGGCGTACAGAATGCCCGGCTTGCTCGGCGCGATCGCCAACAGCGCCTGCTGCACCTGCGGCAAATCCTTGCTGAGCTTCGACCAGGTGTTGCCGCCATCCGTGGACTTGAAGATGCCGCCATCCGTTCCTCCGAACTGTCCGTTCTCCCACGGCGCCTGCTGCTGCTGCCACAGTGTGGCGTACACGATGTCGGGGTTGGCCGGGTCAATCAGCACTTGGTCGCCGCCGGTGTACGCGTTGACGTAGAGCACTTTCTTCCAGGTCTGGCCGCCGTCCAGCGAGCGGAAAATCCCGCGCTCCGGGTTCGGCCCGTAGACATGCCCCAGCGCCGCCACAAACACGCGCTCGGGGTTGTGCGCGTCCACCGCAATCCAGGCAATGTCCTGGGTATCCTTGAGGCCGATGTAACTCCAGGTCCGGCCGGCATCGGTGGACTTGTACATCCCCATGCCGGTCGCCTGGTCGGGCCGGATGTTGCTCTCGCCGGTGCCCACGTAAATCACGTTCGGATCGGAAACGGAAACGGCGAGCGCTCCGATCGAGCCCGTGGGCTCCTGGTCGAAGATCGGGTGCCAGCTGTTGCCGTAATCGGTGGACTTCCATACCCCGCCGTCGTCGGCGCCGAAATAAAACACGTTGGGCTGGCTCGGCACGCCGGAGACCGCGCGTGTGCGCCCGCCGCGCAGCGGGCCGATGGGGCGCCATTGCATGCCGGCGAACAGGGCGGGGGAATACGGCTGGGCGGAAGCGGCTACGGCGGCAAGGGCGAGGCCCAGGGCAGCAAGCAATGACAGCGGCACACGGCGCATGGCGGTGGTCCTCATGGCGGAGCGGGGATGGGGGAGGGATGGCGCGATTATACTGACCCGGGCGCGATCCGGCAGGTACTGCCACGGCGGAAATAAATCCTTGAGACGGCGGGTCTAGGCTCCATGGCAGTCCGTCAGCACCGCTTTGAGATTCTGGCCAAGGCCCAGGTGCCGGCCTTGTACCGCTATGCCTGGTGGCTGTGTCGCGACCGCGCGCTGGCGGACGATCTGGTGCAGGAAACCCTGCTGCGCGCGTGGCGCTCGCTGGACTCGTTGCGCGAGGAAAGCGCCGTGCGTCAGTGGCTGGTTACCATTTTGCGGCGCGAATTTGCCCGCGAGCTGGCGCGCCGCAAAAACACGCTGGACATCCACGCTCTGCCGCTGCCGGACCCCGGTGCGCGCGTCGGCGGCGGCGACACCGATGTCGAGGACGTGCGCCGCGCCATGCACAAGCTGGATGCGGAATACCGCGAACCTTTGGTGTTGCAGGTGCTGATGGGTTGCAGCACCCAGGAGATCGCCGAGACCCTGCAGCTGACGCAGGCCGCGGTATTGACGCGGCTGTTCCGCGCGCGCAATCAATTACGCGAACTGCTGGGCGGCAACAGTGCCCAGTGGTTGGAAGGTACGGCATGAACACACACATTACCTGTCTGGATGTGCGCCGCGCTCTCGGTGCCGAACCGCAGCGCCGCGATGCGTGGATTCTTGAGCATTGCAAAGTGTGTGTGCAGTGTGCCGCGTTCCTCAAGGAAATGTTGACGCTGGATCAGCGTGTGGAGCGCGCGCTGAACATCGAGGTGCCCAAGGACCTGGAGGCGCGCATCGTGTTCCGCGCCGAGTTCCAGCCGGCGGAACGCCGCCGCGTCTATCCATGGCTCGCGGCTGCGGCCTCCGTAGTGCTGGCGGTGATAGTCGGCGTGGGCGTGTGGCAATACCGGCAGAATTCTCCGGCGATGCTCGGCCAAGCGCTGGTGGCGCACGTAATGAATCCCAAGGAATCCTTCGCACTCGACCCCGACCGGCCGGCCATCCGCGACGTGAGTTTCGTGACCGGAGTGCTGAATCGGGCGGGTATCCGCATGCACGGCAGCATGGATGACATTTCCTACGCGCGTGCCTGCCCGTTCCGCGGCGAGATGGTGGCGCATCTGGTGGTGCGCGGCCGGGACGGCCCGGTGACGGTACTGCTCTTGCCGCACGTCCGCGTTGACCGCCCGACGCACTTCAGTGCACAGGGCTTCGAGGGCGTGATTCTGCCGCACGACCGGGGCAGTATCGCCATCATCGCCAACAACCCCACGCCCATGATGCCCATAGCGCACGCGTTCATGCAAATGGTGACATGGAGCATCTGAGCGCTATGATTCCCGCCACATGAGCCACGTCGGATATGCCCTCGCGTCCCTGAATTTTCTGGACTGGTGGCTGTTGGCCATCGTGCTGGGGATCGTGGATGTTTTCCTGCTGCGCGGCTGGCTGCTGATGCCCGCGGTGGCCGCCGGTCTCGTGGGCTTCGCGCTGCTGCTGTTCCCGCAGATCGCCTGGCCGTGGCAGCTC
>DATEJV010000075.1:0-2527 GCA_035277745.1 Gammaproteobacteria bacterium
GCCTCGGGATGCTCATCGCTGACGTTGTTGGCAAGTTCCACGACCTGCTCGGCCGTGGACTCGAAGGAGGAAGTCTCGGTGTTCATGGCGTAATCCGGGTGCCCGAAAAAGGGTCGGTATTCTAGCAGACCCGGCTCAGGCGTCGCTCACCGCGTGCTTGCGCGGTGGCGGTAGTTCACGCGGCGCTCTTTCAAATAGGCAACGATGTAATCGAAGCAATCCGCATCGCGTCCCACCGTTTCCGGCGGATGCACACCGGGCTCGCGGAACCGGCCCTCCAGCAGCAGATTGGCAGCCGCCGTGCAAGTGAATCCGGTGGTGCGTGCCATCGAGGAAAAACCGGTGGCCGCGTCGTACTCATCATGCACTTCCCACACGTGGCGCACCTGCTTGCCGTCTTCCTCACCCTCGACCGTGACGCGCATGACAGTGAATTCCGGCTCGTCCGGCTCCAGTTTCCATTGCTCCAGCAGCAGCTTCACCGCCAAATCCAGCGGCCGTACCTTGACGGCACCGATGTCCAGTGTGTCTGTGGAGAAAAACCCGGCTTGTTCAAGCGCTTCGATCAGCGCCGCGTGACCCGGATAGCGCAGGGTCTTTTCCGCCATCTCCGGAACATGCGTCATGGTCTTGAGGAGTGAGCGCAGGCCGTCGGTATTGAACGCTTCGAACCGGCCCACGCCCTCGAATTCCACGGTTTCGCGCTCACTCAATGCCGGCAATGTCACTACCTTGCCGGCACGCTGCAGGCGCGCCGGCCGCGTGTATTCCTCAATCACGTCTATCGGAGAAAACGGTGCCTTGTAATTAAACGGCGGCCGCGGATGTTTCGGCAGTCCGCCGACCAGACACTCGAAACGCGTGACCCGCATGTGCGCGTCGTGATGGCCGAAAATCAGGTTATCCATGCCCGGCGCCACGCCGATATCCACCAGCGCGGTGACACCCCGGCGTTTGGCCAGCGCATCAAGTTCCAGCGCGTCCTCGGGAAAAAACGAAATGTCCGCGACATTCTTTCCGGCTTCGATGAGCGCCTTGAGAGTGCGGAAGCCCATGAACCCCGGCACCGCCGCCACCACCAGGTCGAAGGGCCGCACGAATTCCGCGAGCGCCCGCGCGTCGGCGAGATCCAGTTGACGCGTGGCAACGCCGTGCGGCGCGAGCCGCGCAAGCGCCGCCGCACTGCGGTCGGCCGCAGTGACCTCGTGACGGCCGGCCAGATCGCGGGCCATCACGCCGCCCACCATGCCGGCACCCAATACGCAGATTTGCATGTCGCTTGCCCTTGTTGTTGTGCAGCCCGGCCCCATCTTGTTGCAGAAATCGGCCTATCGCAAGCGCTGCCGAGGCCGCACGTATTTCTGCTAACCTAGTCGCGCAAGCAAACTCACCGGACACAACGCCATGGCCACCGAAGCCAAAGACCTCGACATCCAGATGTCACCCGAACAGCTGTATCAAGAGGAAGTATTCACCGACCGCAACATCGGCACCATTCAGCGGCTCACGCCGATTACGCGCGACGGCGGGCCGGACCAGACGCGGCCGGTGATTTACTCGGGCCAGACCCAGGTGCTCACGCCGCTCGGCACGCTGCCCATCAGTTTTGACATCGAGGCCAAGTCGCTGAAGGAAGCGGCGGAGAAATTCGGCGCCGGCGCCAAGGCTGCGATCGAGCAAACCATGAAGCGCCTGGAAGAAATGCGCCGCGAGGCGGCTTCCTCCATCGTGTTGCCCGGAGCCGGTAACGGCGGGCTCGGTGGCTTGGGTGGCAAGGGCGGGTTGCCGGGCGGCGGCAAGATCAAGCTGCCGTAATTCCGCAAGCGGTTCCCGTGACAAGCGCCCCGCAGCGCAAAGCAAAACGGCCGGTCACCAGCACCGTCGACGCGGGCCTGACCGCACTCGTCAAGGAATTCAGGCAAGATCGCCACGTCACATACGGCGGCAAGGGCTTCGGCTCGACTGCCCTGAAAGTCAAAGGCAGTATTTTCGCCATGCTGTCCTCGAAAGGACAGTTCGTGGTCAAACTGTCCAGTGAGCGCGTGGATGAGCTGGTGCAATCCGGCAAAGGTGAGTATTTCGAGCCCGCGCGCGGCCGGGTCATGAAGCAATGGCTGGTGGTAAAACTCCCCAAATCAGCTTGGCTCAAACTGGCCAAGGAAGCCCATGAATTCGTGCGGCGCAGCACGGTGCGAGAATCCCGGTCCCGCTGATTCCCGCCTGATGGCCGGCGGCGACCGGTCGGCCGGACGCTGCGCCGCGCAGGCCCGTTTGGACTAAACTTTTCCCAGGTGTCATGGAGGGCAGAATCATGTTCGTGTCCCAGGTGTTGCAGAACAAGCCGGTCCACGAGGTGGTCACTTCGGGAGAAGACACCCGCGCCGCAGCCGCTGCGCAACTCATGACCGAGCGCGGCGTCGGCGCACTGGTGGTGCTCGGGCGCGGCGGCGACATAGCCGGCATCGTCACCGAACGCGACATCCTGCGGCGCTTCGCGCGCCACGGCGCTCAGCTCGGCGGCATGCGG
>DATEJV010000076.1:0-7773 GCA_035277745.1 Gammaproteobacteria bacterium
CAGGTATTTGCCGTCCGGCGACCAGGCGGGCGACATGATCGGCTCGTTGGAGCTGAATACCGTCTGCGGGTGGTAGCCGTCGGAATCCGCCACCACCAGATCATAATGCTGATCCAAGCCGCCCTTGCCGGAAACTTCCACGTACGCGATGCGCGTGGCAAACGCGCCGCGCTGGCCGGTGAGTTTCTGGTAAATCAGGTCGCTGATCTTGTGCGCGGTCCAGCGCAATGCACCGGGCGTAGTCAGCACCGCAAGTCCGAGCAACTGCTGGCCGGTATACACATTGAACAACTGGAACTCCACCTGGTAATTGCCCGCGCCTGCGGGCTTGATGCGGCCGATCACCAGATCGTTGACGCCGAGGATGCGCCAGTTGGTGAAATGGATGTCCGCTGCCTGTGCGGGCTTCTCCAGCATGGCGCTGTCCGGGATCGCCTTGAATCGGCCGCTGCGCGTGAGGTCGGCGCTGATCACCGCCGCCACGTCGGTGGCAGGCGGCGGCCCCTGCACCTGCCAGGCAAACGGCACGACGGCCACCGGCACGGCGGTGCTCACGCCCTGGGTAATCTGGATTTCAAGCACCGCGCGCGCCGTACCCAGTGGCAACAGTCCGAGTATCAAGAGCAAAACAAATCTGCGCGCCATGTCAATTTTCCGGACTGTTTTGTGGTGTAAAGTTTAATACAAACACGCGCTGGAACAACGACGGTTCCGGTGGCGGTGGCAAGGGTGAGGAACGCAACACCGCGGTAATCACGGACTGCTGTATTGCCTCGTCACCGTTGCAGGAGATGATTTGTGCATTGGCAACGGTACCCCCCGGCACCTGCTCGACCTGCACCTTGCAGCTCAGATCGGCCGGCGCATTGGCCGGTTCATTCCAGTTACTCTGCACTTTCTGCCTGACGAGCGCCGTCCATTGCTGCAACAAGGATGCGCGGCGCGCGTTGAGTGCGCCCTGCTCCACGGCGATCTCGCGCTGCAGCTCGGCCTGACGCTGGGCATTGCGCCGCTTCTTCGCATCCGCCGCGGCCTGCGCCTTGAGCTTGGCGATCTTGTCCTGTTGGGCCTTTTCCGCCTGCGCCTGCCGCTGCAACTCCGCCAGTTTGGTATTCAATGCCTGCTGTGCCGCCGCCTGTTGCTGCTGGAGCTGCGTAAGCTTCTGTTGCTCCTGTTCGCGCTCCGCCTTTGCAGTCTGCGCCTGCTGTTCAAGTTTTTGCGCAGCTTCCTGCTTTTGTTGTTCCTGCGACTTCAGCAAGGCCATCTGTTGATTGATGAGCTTCTGGTCCACTACGGTGGCCTGCACCGGCTGCGTGACCTGCCCCGTACCGCCCAGCGAGGGCAGCGTGGAGTTGGTCCAATGAAAGCTCAGGACCATCAGCGTCAGAAACGCGGCATGCAGCAGTACCGAGTAAACCCAGGGCAACAGGCGTTGGGAGCGGGCGTGCATCACGGCTGCCGTCATGATTTACCCGTGATTTCCACACGCGGGGGATTGTTGGGATTGGTCTCCAGGCCCACGCTCGGCGCACCGGCCGCCTGCAGCAGGACCATGCCGCGCAGTACCGAATCGTAACGCGCGTTCTGATCCCCGCGCACCACCACGTGCGTACCGGGTCTGAGCTTGAGCACCGCCGCGACCGTGGCCACGACCAGTTGCGCATCAATCGGCTGATCCGGATGCGCACCGATATTGAGGTAATACCTGCCGTCGGCCGTAACCGTAAGCACCACCGGCGTCTCATCGGGTTTGAGATCCAGCGGTTTGGCACTGGCCTTGGGCAGATTCACTTTCACGCCCTGACTGAGCAGGGGCGCGGTGATCATGAAGATGATCAGCAACACCAGCATCACGTCAATGTAGGGCACGACGTTGATTTCGCTCATCACCCGCCGTTTGCCGCGTCGTCCGGCCATGCGCTGTTTACCCCGGCGCCGGCACGGCGCGCGCGCCGACGTGGCGTTGCAGGATGGTGGAAAATTCGTCGAGAAATCCGTCAAACCGGGTTTCCAGGCGCTCAACGTGGTTGGCAAAACGGTTGTAGGCAATGACCGCGGGAATCGCCGCAATCAGACCCATGGCGGTGGCGATCAACGCTTCGGAAATGCCCGGCGCCACCATGGCAATGGTGGCCTGCTGCACGTTGCCGAGGCCGTGGAACGCATTCATGATGCCCCACACGGTGCCGAACAATCCGACGTACGGACTCGTGGAACCCACGGTAGCCAGAAATGAAAGGTGCTCCTCCAGCCGGTCCACTTCGCGCAGTTGCGCCACGCGCATGGCACGGCGCGAGCCCTCGATGACCAGGCCCTGCGCATCGCTCTGCTTGCGCAAGCGCGCGAATTCGCCGAAGCCCGACTCGAAGATGCTTTCCATGCCGCTCTCCGCACCGGAGCCGCTGATTTCCTTGTAGATGCCGGCAATCTCGCCGCCGGACCAGAAACGTTTCTCGAAGGTGTCGGTGGCGAGCCGCGCCTCCTTGAGCATGCGGTGCTTGCGGAAAATCACCGCCCAGGAGGCCAGTGAGGCCGCCACCAATATGAGCAGCACGATCTTCACCACCAGACTCGCGTGCAGGGCAATTTCCAGAAACGATTCCTGGCCATTCATTTATTGCAGCTCCGCCGCGATTTCCCGCGGCCATGGTTGGGGTTTAAAGCTCGCGCTGTGCACGCACACCACGCTGATTTCGGCGGAACACAGCCGTGCCTGCTCCATGCCCAGGCGGTGGATGTCCTGGGCAAATGTCAGGCTGGCGCGCCGCCGGCGCAGGATTCTGACACTCACCGCCAGCTCGTCGTTGAAACGCGCGGGTTTATGATAATCGAGCTTCAGCCCGGTCACCACGAACAGCACGCCCAAACGCCGGCGCAGGTCGTCCTGTTCGTAGCCCAGATGACGCAGCCATTCGGTGCGTGCGCGTTCCAGAAACTTCAGATAATTGGCGTGATACACCACGCCGCCCGCGTCGGTGTCCTCGTAGTACACGCGCACCGGCCAGGTGAATACAGCGTGTGGGGCCGGCGCCGGTTTACCGGCTACGCTGCTGTGACCGGCCTGCTTGCGCTTGGTTCCGCGCGGCACGCGTTCAGCCCGGAGCGCCGTCAAACATGTCCGCGGACGGATCGCGCGTCGGCGGCTTCAGGCCGAAATGCTGATATGCGGCCTTGCTGGCCATGCGCCCGCGGGCGGTGCGCATCAGATACCCTTGCTGGATCAGGAACGGCTCGAGCACGTCCTCGATGGTGCCGCGCTCCTCGCCGATGGCCGCCGCCAGACTGTCCACGCCCACAGGTCCGCCGTCGAACTTTTCAATCACCGTCAGCAGCAGACGGCGGTCGAGCTGATCGAAACCATGCACATCCACCTCCAGCAGGTCCATGGCCTGGCGCGCCACCGCCGCGGTGATGCGGCCGTCGGCTTTCACCTGGGCGAAATCCCGCACCCGGCGCAGCAGCCGGTTCGCGATGCGCGGCGTGCCGCGCGCACGCGTGGCGATTTCGCGTGCCCCGCTTGCATCGCACGCCAACGCCAGAATGTGCGCCGAGCGCGCCACGATGCGCGCCAGTTCCTCGTGACTGTAGAACTCCAGGCGCTGCACGATGCCGAACCGGTCGCGCAAGGGCGATGTCAGCAGGCCCGCGCGCGTGGTGGCGCCCACCAGCGTGAACGGCGGAATGTCGAGCTTGATGGAGCGTGCCGCCGGACCTTCACCGATCATGATGTCGAGCTTGTAATCCTCCAGCGCCGGATACAGCACTTCCTCCACCACCGCGCTCAAGCGATGGATTTCATCCACAAACAGTACATCGCGCGGTTCGAGATTGGTAAGCAGCGCCGCGAGATCTCCGGGCCGCTCCAGCACCGGACCGGATGTCTGGCGCAGATTGACGCCCAGCTCGTGCGCGATGATGTGCGCCAACGTGGTCTTGCCCAGGCCCGGCGGCCCGAAGATCAGCACGTGATCGAGCGCTTCCTGGCGCTGGCGCGCGGCGCCGATGAAGATTTCCATCTGCTCGCGCACCGCCGGCTGACCGATGTATTCCGCCAGCGTACGCGGCCGGATGCTGCGGTCTATGGCCTCGTCCTCGGGCGTGGTCCGGGCCGCTACCAGGCGTTCGTCGGCCATCACTGCTGCGTCAACCGGCGCGCGCCGCGTTCTGCAGCGCGCGACGGATCAGCTCGGCGCTGCTGATGCCGGTGTCCTTGATGGCCTGCAGCATGCGGCCGGCTTCCGGCGGCTTGTAACCCAGGCTCACCAGCGCCGACAGGGCCTCGTCGCGCGCCGTCATCGGCACGTTGCGGGTCATGGCGTCACTGCCTGCATCCTCCAGGCGGTCGCGCATTTCCACCACCAGGCGTTCCGCGGTTTTCCGGCCTATGCCCGGCAGGCGCGTGAGCGCGGCGCTGTCGTTGTCGCGCACACAACGCACGAAATTCTCCACGCTCACCCCCGAGAGGATGGTGAGCGCCAGCCGCGGCCCCACTCCGTTCACGCGTATCAGTGCGCGGAACAGGCGCCGTTCGGTTTCGGTACCGAAACCGAAGAGCACATGCGCGTCCTCGCGCACCACCAGATGCGTATACAGCATGACCTCGGCGCCTACCTCGGGCAGGCTGTAGAACGTGGACATCGGCGCCTCGACTTCGTAGCCCACGCCCTGCACGTCCACCAGCAGATGCGGCGGCTGGCGTTGCAGAATGCGGCCGCGCAGAAATCCGATCATCCCGCCTCCGCGAGCTGCCGGCGCAGCCGGCGGCTGTGGGCGTGGCAGATGGCCACGGCCAGCGCATCGGCGCTATCGGCCTGCATGCGGCCCTGCAGGCCCAGCAGGATTTTGACCATATGCTGCACCTGCTGCTTGTCCGCGCCGCCCTTGCCGGTGAGCGCCAGTTTCACTTCTCTCGGGGTATATTCGTACAATGGCAAATCCAGTTCCAGCGTGGCGCAAATCGCGGCGGCACGCGCCTGCCCGAGTTTCAGGGCACTGTCGGCATTCTTGTGCACAAAGGCCTTTTCCACCGCCAGTTCCCCGGGCCTGAACTCCGCCAGCACCGCGCCCACACCCTGGAAAATCCCGCGCAGGCGCACACCGAAGTCGCTGCCGGTCACGCGGATGCAGCCGCTGGCGACGTGTCCGAGCTGCTGGCCGTCATAATCCACCACGCCGTAGCCGGTGAACAGCGAACCCGGGTCAATGCCGAGTATGCGCACCTCCGCCCGCTCACGAGGCCTTGAGCAGGGCCAGGGGAAATTCGGCGTTGGAATACACCGCCTGCACATCGTCCAGGTCTTCGAGCGCTTCCAGCAACTCCAGCACCGCCGGCGCCTGCTCAGCCGAGAGCTGCACCGCGCTGGATGCGCGCAGCGTGACCTCGGCGGATTCCGGCGTGAGACCGGCGCTTTCCATGGCCAGTCGAACCTCGTGAAACACCGCCGGATCCGTGAGCACCTCGAAGCTGCCATCCTCAGCCGTCACGATATCCTCGGCACCCGCGGCCAATGCGGTTTCCATCAATGCCGCTTCGCTGGTGCCGGCTGCGAACCTGAGCACCCCGCATTTGTTGAACAGAT
Source organism: Gammaproteobacteria bacterium (assembly GCA_035277745.1). Taxonomy (GTDB): domain Bacteria; phylum Pseudomonadota; class Gammaproteobacteria; order Natronospirales; family REEB76; genus REEB76. The sequence continues at coordinate 5,580 of DATEJV010000076.1, forward strand.
AACCGACCGAGCCGTCCGCTCCCAGATTGCCGGCATGCTTGGTAAACGCATGCCGCACCTCACCCACGGTACGCGTGCGGTTGTCGGTCAGGCATTCCACGATGATAGCCACGCCACCGGGCGCATAACCCTCGTAGCGCGCTTCTTCCAGCGCTGCGCCTCCGAGTTCGCCCGCGCCGCGTTTGATGGCGCGTTCAATGGTGTCTTTGGTCATGTTGCCGCGCAGCGCGCTGTCCACCGCGAGACGCAGGCGCGGATTGTGATCCGGATTGGGATCACCGTGGCGCGCGGCAGTCGTGATCTCGCGAATCAGGCGCGTGAACAGCTTGCCGCGCTTGGCATCCTGGGCGGACTTGCGATGCTGGATGTTGGCCCACTTGCTGTGACCGGACATGGTTCACCGTCGCGCAACTCAAAAGCTCAGGTTCAGCCCCACCATGAAGGTGTTGTCCAGGGTTACCGTGCTGGTGCCGGTAAAGGCCGCGGACACGTGACGATAGCCGACGTACAGCTCGGCATTGCGCAGGATTTCGTAGCCGGCCGTCACCCCGTACTGCAGGTAGCGATCCGCATTGTTGAAGGAGACAATCTTGGGCGCCACGTACAGCTCACCGCCAATCGTAAAACGGTTGTAGGTCGGCCAGGTGTAATTGAAATGCCCGCCGAGCGCCAGCACCGTGCCGTTGCCGTTGTACTGCTTGGGACTGATGAAGAACGCCTTGCCACCCACGGCAAACACAAACGGCGAGCCCACCGGATTGGCGTTGCCGACCACGGTCAGACCGACACTGCCGATGTCAACCGAATCGGTGTGATGCAGATAGCCGAACTCGGCCTGCAGCCCGGTGCTGGTGAGACCCGCCGCATAATTGATGGAAGCGGCATTACTGCCCAGATTGACATCCAGGTCATTCGCCTGGGCAGCGAACGCGGCACACGCCGCAAGCATAAACACCATGAGCAAACCGGCACGGCGCATGAGCATGTCGAGCCTCCTCCAAATGAAAATCCCGGGACTACCTGTATATATGATAACGTCAATTGACTGACTTCTGCAGTATTGGCGCGTGCCTGCGTGCTCCGTGATTTTGCATACTGCGGCTGACACATCAGCGCGCCGCATTCACACTCCGACATGCCGAGCGGTCCACCGCCCGCCCCGCGACGTTATCCTGGACCAAGCTGCGCCTGCGGCAGTGAGGTCTGGCTTGATGCCCCGGGATCCAAGCCGAATGTTCGCGAGGTACACCGCCGGGAACACGCCATGTGCCAAAACCGCGCGATCCGCGGGCTGCGTCGGGGGGTTCCCTTCGGCACTCTCATGGACTACATTTCGTCCGTCCTACCACGAGGAACGGGTCATCCGAGGCCATACCCCCAGGCAGCCCAGACCCAATCTCATCGGCCGTGCCAGCCGCTTCCTCGGCTACATGCTGCTGTCGGTGATCCCCTTCCTGACCGCGGGCTTCATTGTCCAGTACTACGGACATCGCCCCGCGACCCCCGCACCGCTGATCGCCCAGGCGAAGCTGATTCCCATCAAACCGCCTTCCGCCACCGCGCTCGAAAACATCTTTTCCAGCCAGGACTACTCCTGGCCGCCGCAAGCGGCGGTGCCCCCGTACGCCATCCAGAGCCTGCCCTACGGATTCAACACCCTGGATCCGGAAGAGAAAAAAACCGTGTTTTTCCGCGCGCTCCTGCCCATGGTGCTGGCGGAGAACCTGCATATCTGGAATCAGCGGGTGTTCCTGCTGCAGCAGTTCGGTAACGGGCGCATCGACCCGTTGTCCGACGCCGGCCAGGAGCTCGCGAGCATCGCGGATCAGTACAAAGTCAGCGGCGACCTGAATGACCCCAAAGTGCGCGAAACGCTTTTGAGCCGCGTGGACGTCGTTCCGGTGGCGCTGGTGCTGGCGCAGGCGGCACAGGAAAGCGGCTGGGGCACGTCACGCTTTGCGCTTGAGGCCAACAATTTGTTCGGTATCTGGACCTGGGACAGCGAACAGGGCAGCGTGCCGGTCAACCGTCCCGGCGACGCCAACCACCTGGTGCGCGTGTACCCCGACCTGCAAAGTTCGGTGCGCGCCTATCTGCACAACATCAATATAGGCTTCGCGTATGTGGACTTCCGCAATATGCGCGCGCACATGCGTGCCACCGGCAAGCCGCTGGACGCCTTCCAGCTGGCGGG
>DATEJV010000077.1:0-2643 GCA_035277745.1 Gammaproteobacteria bacterium
TGATTCAAACCGATTAAGCTCATGCGGCTGGTGATCTTGGACCGTGACGGCGTCATCAACTACGACTCGGACGCCTACATCAAATCGCCGGCGGAGTGGGTACCGATTCCCGGCAGTCTGGAAGCCATCGCACGCTTGCACCGCGCCGGTTTTACCGTGACCATCGCCACTAATCAGGCGGGCGTGGCGCGCGGCCTGTTTGATCTCGCCGCGCTGGAAGCCATTCATCACCGGATGCAAACTGCCGTTGCGCAAGCCGGCGGCAGCCTGGCCGGAATTTTCTATTGCCCACATGGTCCCGAGGACGGCTGCGACTGCCGCAAGCCGCAACCGGGTCTCCTCAAGAAAATCTCCAAACAGCTGCACGTCGATTTGCACGGCGTGCCGGTAATCGGCGATTCGCTGCGTGACATCGAAGCGGCGGAGCGTGTGGGCGCGCGTCCCTTCCTGGTACTGACTGGCAGTGGCAAAAAAACTCTGCAAAGTTTGCAGGCAGTACGGCGTGTGGAGGTATTTGCCGACCTCCACGCTGCAGCAGATCAACTCGTGCGTGAAGCCCAATCATGATCTGGCTGCGCTCGCTGATCTACAACCTGTTCATGGTCAGTACGGCCTTGCTGTTCAGCGCTCTCATAGCGCTCGCCGCCCTGTTACCTTCCGGCAAACGCTTTGGTCATCGGATCGCGCGTCAATGGGTAGTGTGGCAATTCTTCGTCCTCAAGCACGTCTGCCGTCTCACTTACCAGGCGCAGGGTCTGGAAAACATTCCGCGGCAAAATGCCATCACCTACTGGAAACACCAGTCCACCTGGGAAACCATGGCGCAGCTGCTGATTTTCCCCGCGCAGAGCTGGGTGCTGAAACGCGAATTGCTGTGGCTGCCCATTATCGGCCAAGCGATTTACGCGCTCGAACCAATCGCCATTAATCGCCAAGCGGGCCATTCGGCGGTGAAACAGGTGCTGGAAATGGGCCAGATGCGGCTCAAAACCGGATTATGGGTGGCGATTTTTCCCGAGGGTACCCGCATGCTACCGGGCACCACGCGCCGCTACGGCCTGTCGGGAGCCCTGCTCGCGGCCAAGACCGGCCGGCCCATCGTGCCGGTAGCCCACAACGCCGGCGATTTCTGGAAACGCAACGCCTTCCTGAAATATCCCGGCACCGTACAACTGCGCATTGGCAAACCCGTGTATGCGCGTGACCGCATGCCGGACGAAGTGAACACCGAGATTCAGAACTGGATTGAAGCTCAGATGCGGGAAATCAGCCCCGGCTACCGCGGTTTGGTGCTGGGAAAAAAGGGCTCAGGCGGCTAGTCGCGCTTACACATCCAGATTCGCGACTTCGAGGGCATTTTTCTCGATGAATTCGCGCCGCGGTTCGACTGCGTCGCCCATGAGTGTGGTGAACACGTCATCCGCACTGCGTGCGTCCTCAATCTTGACCTTGAGCAGGCGGCGTGTGGCCGTATCCATGGTGGTTTCCCAGAGCTGCTCGGGATTCATTTCACCGAGGCCTTTGTAACGCTGGATCGCCTGGCCGCGCTTGGCCTCATCAATCAGCCAGGTCATGGCCTGTTTGAAGCTCGTGACATCCTGACGGCGCTCACCGCGTGTGACGTAGGCCCCGTCTCCGATCAGGCCGTCCAATTGTTGCGCCACCGCCGCCAGGCTTTTGTATTCGCCAGAAGCAAAGAACTCACGTTGCACGAGCTTGTCGACGGACATGCCATGATGGCTGCGCGTGACCTTCAGGCTCGGCACTTCGCGGCTCGGATCCTGATGCAACACCACGCGGTAGTGCGTGCCACTGCCATCGTCTACATTGAGGCGCTGCTCAAGCGTCTTGGCCCAGTTGTCCAGCCAGCCGGCATCACTGAATTTCTCCGGCGACACCACCGGCACGTACAGCAGTTTTTCCAGCACGCGCTCGTCATAACGGCGCGCCCAGCGCCGGATCATGGCCAGTACTTCCATGTACCTGGATGCCAACGCTTCCAGCGCCGCGGCACTCATCGCCGGCGCTGAAGTATTTACATGCAATTGCGCGCCTTCGGTCGCCGAGCGCAGCAGTAAGCCATTCAATTCTGCGTCGTCTTTCACATACTGTTCGCTCTTGCCGCGCTTCACCTTGTAGAGCGGCGGCTGCGCGATATACACGTGACCGCGCGCGATCAACTCCGGCATCTGGCGGTAGAAAAAGGTGAGCAGCAGGGTACGGATGTGTGAACCGTCCACATCGGCATCGGTCATGATGATGATGCGGTGATAGCGTAACTTCTCTACGTTGAATTCCTCTTTGCCGATGCCGGTGCCGAGAGCGGTAATCAGCGTTCCCACCTCCACCGAAGACAGCATCTTGTCGAAACGCGCCTTTTCCACGTTGAGGATCTTGCCTTTGAGCGGCAGGATGGCTTGGTAGCGACGGTCACGCCCTTGCTTGGCTGAGCCGCCGGCTGAATCGCCTTCCACCAGGAACAGCTCTGATAGGGCCGGATCACGTTCCTGACAATCGGCGAGCTTCCCCGGCAAGCCGGCGACATCCAGCGCGCCCTTGCGGCGTGTCATTTCGCGCGCTTTGCGGGCGGCTTCGCGGGCACGCGCTGCGTCCACGACTTTGCCGACAATAATCCTGGCTTCG
>DATEJV010000078.1:0-22593 GCA_035277745.1 Gammaproteobacteria bacterium
CACCTTGCTCAACTCCACCTCGATGGGCTGCAGCAACTCCTGACGCCGCTGATCCAGGTCCTGGCGGCCCATGAGCATGAACTGCTGCAGATCACTGCGGCTGTCGTCGTAAGTCTTCTGCAACTTCGCGTAATCGCCGGACTTGGGGTCGGCCTTGTCGAGCTGCTGCTTCAGCACGTTCAGCTTGGTGTTCTTGTCGTTGGCCTGGTCCTGAAGTTTTTTCACGATCCCCTGCAAGTCCTGGTTGGCCTGCTGGCCGGCCTTGGAGTTGGCAATCACTTCCTGCAGGTTCACTACGCCGATGCGCAGCGCTTCCGCGGCCTGCACCGTACCAGCCGCGAGTAATCCGGCCGCCAGCACAGCGCCGGCAATGAATCCGTAACGTGTCATGGAATGCTCCTGAACTGTGGGGAAAACAAAGCCCGCCAAGGGGCGGGGCTGTGGGAAGGCCCGATAAGCATAACGCAGGGGCGGCGGCCGGGACTACCGCCGCCCCATGATTTTCAGGCTTTTTTCAGGTTCACAAACAGATTGACGGTGAAAAACAGGATGCCCACGACCGCAATGGTCGCACCCACGGCCACCACCGGTATGGCGGCCGCATGACCGCTATTCACGATGAACAACCCGATCACGAATATGGGCAGACCGATGTTGTGCAGCCAGAAATGCGTGAGTCCCAACCAGTGGCCGCCGGCGCGGGGGCACAGCCAGTAAATAACGCCCGCCAGTGCCAAGGTCGCCCAGCCGAGCAAGTTGATATGGGCGTGAACGGGGGCGTATTGGAACTGGTGGCTGATGCCTATGGCCAGTCCAAAAATCACGCCTATTAACAGATACACGACGGCGATTTTCAGCCAGATCGGCGCCATACGCGCGCCACGCTGCTCGATGAAACTTTCCATAACCGACTCCTCGTCTGGATTTAAATTCATCGTCATTCACAGGCGGGGCCTGCGGCGCGAAGTATAGCCGCGCCCGCATGGAACCGGCGCGCTTCGGCCATGTCATACTCCGCATCTTCCCCGTCAGGCAGAACAATCCAAGGAGCACCCCCATGTCCCGGCGCTGGCTAATACAACAAATCTGGTTGACTCCGATCCTCGCCCTCCTGCTGCTGGCGGCAGGCAATGCCCAAGCCGGCAGCACGCTCATGCGCTACCCCACGCTGCACGGCGATTCCGTGGTCTTCGAGGCCCACGGCAACCTGTGGGAAGTGAACCGCGCCGGCGGCACCGCGCACCGCCTGACCACCGATCCCGGCTTCGACATCATGCCGCGCTTCTCGCCGGACGGACAATGGATTGCCTTCACCGGCCAGTACCGTGGCAACACCGACGTGTACGTGATTCCCGCCGGCGGCGGCGATGCGCGCCGCCTCACCTTTCATTCCGACGTTGTCCCGGACGCACCGCTGCGCTGGGGGCCGGACAACATGGTGGTCACCTGGACGCCGGATTCCAGGAACATCGTGTTCCTGTCGCGCCGCAACACCTTCAATTCCTGGTTCGGCCAGTTGTTCACCGTGCCCCTGACGGGCGGCCTGCCGACGCAACTGCCGATTCCCAAGGGCGGCATGCTCACCTACAGCCCGGACGGGAATTCCATCGCCTACAACCGCATCTTCCGCAACTTCCGTACCTGGAAGCGCTACAAAGGCGGTCTCGCGCAGGACGTGTGGCTGTACAACTTCGCGGAAAAGAAGAGCACGCGCATCACCGATTACCCCGGCGCCGACATGGACCCGATGTGGTACGGCCATCTGATTTATTTCATGTCCGACCGCGGCCCGGAAGAGCGCAAGAACATCTGGGTGCATGACCTCAACACCAAGCAATTCCGCCAAGTGACGCATTTCAAGGACTATGACATCAGCTGGCCGAGCCTGGGCAATAACGGCATCGTGTTCCAGGACGGCGGCGGCCTCTACGTGCTGGATCTGCCCAGCGAACAACTGCACAAACTCAGCGTGAACGTGCCGGACGACGGCTCGCGCACCGGCCAGCGTTGGGTGGATGCATCCAAGTACATCCAGACCACCGACACCGCGGGCGACACCAATCTCGCGCTTTCGCCCAATGGCAAGCGCGCGCTCTTGCAGGCGCGCGGCGACATCTGGTCGCTGCCGCGCGAGCATGGTCCGAGCCGCGACCTCACCGACACCAGCAACGCCGAGGAGGAATATCCTGCCTGGTCGCCGGACGGCAAGTGGATCGCTTACGCCTCCGACGTGAATGGCGAAGACCAGATCGCGATGCGTCCCGCCGACAACTCCGGTGCGCCGCAGATTCTCACGGACTTCAAGACCGGTTATTTCTACGCCCCCAACTGGTCGCCGGGCAGTGACCGACTGGCGTTCTCCGACAACGAGCACCGGCTGTGGATACTCGACGTCAAGAGCCGCAAGCTCACTGAGGTCGCGCAGGACAAGTTCAGCGAGATGCACGACTTCAGCTGGTCGCCCGACGGCCGCTGGCTGACCTACAGCATCACCGCACCCAACCAGATGCGCCAGATCTATCTCTACAACCTGGCGGAAGGGGCGACGACGCACGTCAGCTCGCCCATGGACAACGACATGGGTCCGGTGTTCGATCCGCAGGGTAAATACCTGTACTTCGTGTCGGCGCGCCACGAGAACCCGACTTTCAGCCAGAGCGAGTTCAACATCGCCACGCTGCAGATGTTCGGCGTGTACGTGACGACCCTGCAGAGGGCCACGCCTTCGCCGTTCGCGCCGCGCAACGATGAAGGCACGCTTTCCACAGACAATGAGCAAAAACCTGCCGAATGGAAGCCCGGCAACAGCAAGCCCATCAAGATTGACCTCGACGGTCTGATGGCGCGCGCCGTGCCGCTGCCGATTCCGGCGTCCAACATCAACGGCTTGGCCGCCACGCCGGGCCATGTGTTCTACAGCACCGTGCCGAACCAGACCATCGCCGGCCCGCTGCCGGGCATGCAGCCGGAACTGCACGTATATGACCTCAGCAAGCGCGAGGACAAAGTGCTGGGCAGCGGCTTCTACGGCTGGACGCTCTCGGCCGATGGCACGACCATCCTGTACAACACTCCGGATAACAAACTCTTCACCCTCGACGCCAAACCGGATTCCAAACCCGCGCCGCTCGACACCTCGCACATGTGGGTCGAGGTCAACCCGGTCGCGGAATGGAACGAGATGTACCACATGGCCTGGCGCCTGTACCGCGATTTCTTCTGGAACCGCAAGATGAACGGCGTGAACTGGGACGCCGTGGGCGCGAACTACGAAAAACTGCTGCCGCTCATGGGCTCGCGTGAGGATTTGAATTACCTCATCGGGCAGACCATTGGCGAACTCAGCAACTCGCACACCTACGTGGGCGGCGGCGATGTGGACTACCATGTGCATCGCACTCCGACCGGCCTCTTGGGCGTGGATTTCGGCCTGGATCAGGCTTCCGGCCGCTACTACTTCAAGACCATCTATCCCGGCGACAACACGCGCGCGAATTACCGTTCGCCGCTGACCGAGCCGGGTGTGAACGTGAAGGCGGGTGATTATCTGCTGACGGTCAACGGCCGCGAACTCCAGGCACCCGCCAATCCCTACAGCCTGTTCGTGGATACCGCCAACGATGACGTGGAACTCACGGTGGCGGACAACGCTGCCGGCAAGAACCCGCGCAAGGTGTTGGTCAAGACCATTTCCGACGAGCTGGATCTGCGCCTCAAGGCCTGGATAGACCACAACCGCGAGGAAGTGAACAAGCTCTCGGACGGCAAGATCGGCTACATCTACCTGTCCGACATGGGCGCGCAGGGCATGGACCAGTTCATCCGCCAGTTCTACCCGCAGTTGACCAAACAGGGCTTGATCATTGACGACCGCTACAACGGTGGCGGCTTCATTGACCAGCTCCTGCTGGAGCGCCTGCGCCGTATATTGGTCGGCATGAGCAGTGGCCGCGAGGAGGCGGCTACCCCGATCCCGCAGCAGTTGAGCTATAGCTACAAGGCGACGCTCATCAACCACTACTCGGCGTCCGACGGCGACATCTTCCCGTATTTCTTCAAAAAATACGGCCTGGGTCCGCTCATCGGCACACGCACCTGGGGCGGGGTGCGCGGCATCCGCGGCGAGTGGCCGTTGCTGGATGATGGCTACATCACCGTCTCCGAAGGCACCATGTACGGTCTGGATTCGCAGTGGGTGATCGAGAATCACGGCGTGGATCCGGACATCGAAGTGGATGATCTGCCGGAGGACATCATGCGTGGCTACGATGCGCAGCTGCACACCGCGGTGGACTACCTGATGAAGAAGATCAAGGAACATCCGCTGGTGCTGCCGCCGCCCCCGCCGCTGATTCCGGCCTATCCGCCGCCCGGCCGGCAATAACGCGAAACCCGCAGCATGGATCAATTATCGCGGCGGCCATTCGGCCGCCGCTTTTTTTGCCGCGTGTAAACCCCCGGCACGCGGCCGGCATCCAATTAACCAATGACTGCGTAGCGCAGCGGCTGTGTCCGGGCGGACACCTCCGGGTGTCCGCGGACGCGAACATCGGCCCGTGGACGACAGGCCGGCACGCCGCACGGCCGGCTGCATGCCGCGGATTCAGCGGGCATACGCCCGGAACGTCACGCCGCAGGTACTTGGCATACCACTTGCACATTCACTGCCATGCAGAACTCCAGCCCGAAGAAAGTCATCAACATCCGCGACACCGCCAGCCAGGACGTGGCGCTCGACCCGCGCCCGCGCCAGCGGCGCAAGCGCCTGATACTGATCGGCGGCGGCGTCGCGCTGCTGATCGTGCTGGCGCTGCTGGTGCCGGCGGTCATCCGCCTGCTGTCCGCCGAAGCCTCGGTGAGCGCCTCGCGCTTGAGCTTCGCCACCGTGGAGCGCGGTCCGTTCGTACGCGACCTCGCCGCCGACGGGCGTGTGGTCGCGGCCGTGAGCCCCACCCTGTATGCCACTTCGGCGGGCTCCGTGACGCTGAAAGTCAACGCCGGCGACACGGTGAAGGCCGGGCAGGTACTTGCCGTAGTCTCCAGTCCCGAATTGAGCAGCCGCTTCAACCAGGAGCAGTCCACGCTCTCCAGCATGCAGGTCGATCTCGAGCGCGAGCGCATCAATATCCGGATCGCGGCGCTCAACAACAAGGAAGCCACGGATCTCGCCAGCGTGAAACTGGAAGCCGCCACGCGCGAGATGAAACGCGCGGAGGCGGCCTGGGGCTATCACGTCATCAGCGCCCAGGACTACGCCAAGGCCCAGGACGATCTGGCCGCGGCCAAGATTGAATACGCCAATGCCCTGGCCAGCATCCAGCTCAACAAGGACGTGCTCAATTTCGACGTGCGCACCAAGGAATTGCAGGTCAAACGCCAGCGCCTGCTGGTGCAGGACCTGCAACGCCAGGTCAACGACCTCACGGTGCGCTCGCCGATCAACGGCCAGGTGGGACAGGTGTTCATCGCGCCGCGCGCCAGCGTCGCGCAGAATGCGCAACTGCTGACTGTGGTGGATCTGTCGGCGCTGGAAGTCGAAGTCACCGTACCGGAAAGTTTCGCCCGTGATCTGGCGAGCGGCATGCCCGCCGAAATCAGCGGCAACGGCAGCACCTGGCAGGGCACGGTGGGCGCGATTTCGCCGGAAGTGGTCAACGGCGAAGTGGCCGCGCGCGTGCGCTTCGTCGGCACCAAACCCCAGAACCTGCGCCAGAACCAGCGGCTGTCGGTGCGCATCGTGCTCGACAAGCGCAACAACGTGCTCACCGTGGCGCGCGGCTCGTTCGTGGACGAATCCGGCGGCCGTTACGCCTACGTGGTGCAGGACGGCATCGCGGTGAAAACCCCGGTGCGTCTCGGCCCGAGCTCCATAGACAAGGTGGAAATCCTGCAGGGCCTGAAAGCCGGCGATCGAATCGTGATTTCCGGCACCGACAATTTCAACGGCGCGGCGCGCGTCGTGATCAGCCACTGAAAATTCTTTAGGCACCTAACAAAATGGCTATTCGTGACAAATCCCCCGCGCAAAGCGCGCTCCCCCTTTGCAAAGGGAGGTACGGGGGGATTTAACGTGTGCCGGGCGATGGCCGCCGTACATTTTGTTAGACGTTCTTAGCGAATCCAATTCATAGATGAGGAAACCGCCATGTTGAAAATGAACCACTTGTCCAAGATTTACCGCACCGACGTACTGGAAACCCACGCGTTGCGCGACTTCAGCATTGACGTGAAGGAAGGCGAGTTCGTCGCGGTCATGGGACCCTCGGGTTCCGGCAAGACCACCTTCCTGACCATCGCCGGCTTGCTGGAAAGCTTCAGCGGCGGTGAGTACTACCTCGACGGCGAGGATGTGAGCGGCCTGAACGACAACGCGCGCTCCAAGATCCGCAACGAGAAAATCGGCTTTATCTTCCAGAGCTTCAACCTGATCCCGGACTTGAACGTCAGCGACAACGTGGACGTGCCGCTGCGCTATCGCGGCTTCAAGGCCGCGGAGCGCGCACGCCGCATCCGCGAGGCGCTGGAAGTGGTGGGGCTTGCCTCGCGCATGAAGCACCTGCCCTCGCAGCTGTCCGGTGGCCAGCAGCAGCGCGTGGCGATCGCGCGCGCGCTCGCGGGCGATCCGCGCATCCTGCTGGCGGACGAGCCCACCGGCAACCTGGATTCGCTGATGGCGCGCCAGGTACTGGACCTGATTGAGAACATCAACGAGAGCGGCACCACCATCGTCATGGTCACGCACGATCCGGAACTGGCGCGGCGCGCGCACCGCAGCGTGCACGTACTCGACGGCCAGGTCATGGACCTGCACGCCGTCGCGACGCACGCCACACCGGTTGCCGGCGAAGCCGCCCGTGTCTGACGGGTAACCGGCATGTTCGTGTATCACCTGCGACTCGCGCTGCTGAGCCTGAGACGCAATCCGGTGCTGACCTTCCTCATGGTACTGGCCATCGCGGTCGGCATCGGCGCCAGCATGACCACGCTGACCGTGATGCACATCCTTTCAGGTGATCCGCTGCCGGGCCGGAGCACGCACATTTTTTATCCGCAGGTGGACGCCAGTCCCGCGAATTACGCCAAGCAGCCGCTGGATGTACTCGATTACCGTTCGGCCGTGGACCTATGGAGCGCGCAGCGCGCCGACCGCCAGACACTGATCGTCAACAGCCAGATCAAGGTGCGGGCACCGGCGACCAATCTGCCGCCGCTGATGCTGAACATGCTGTCCACAACTTCGGATTTCTTCCCCATGTTCGCCGTACCATTCGAGTACGGCCAAGGCTGGTCCGCACAAGACGACGCAAATCACGCGCGCGTAGCGGTGATTTCCTCCGACTTGAACGACCGCCTGTTCGGCGGCAAGGACAGCGTCGGCCAGACCCTGCGGCTCAAAGACAGCGACGTGCGCATCGTCGGTGTGCTGGGGCCGTGGCGGCCTTCGCCGCTGTTCTATGACGTGCGCGGCGGCCGTTATGCCAACGGCGATACCGGCGGCTTCTACGGCAAACCCGAAGACGTGCTCACGCCGTTCACCACCGGTCTCGAAATCAACGACGGCGCATTCCAGCAATTCACCTGCTGGGGCATACCGAAAACACCCGGTCATTTGATTGATTCGCCTTGCGTGTGGATCGCCCTGTGGGTGGAACTCGACAGCGCGGCGAAAGTCGCCGCCTACCGCGAGTTCCTCTCCGGCTATGCCGCGCAACAGAAGGTGCTCGGGCGTTTCGTCAAAACCGATACCCGCATGCTGGATTTGATGCAGTGGCTCGATTACAACGGCGTCGTGCCGAGCGACGTGAAGCTGCAAGCCTGGCTGGCGTTCGCGTTCCTCGCCATCTGCCTGTTCAATACCGTGGGTCTGCTGCTGGCCAAGTTCCTGCGCCGCGGTGGCGAAATCGGCGTGCGCCGCGCGTTGGGTGCGTCACAGCGCACCGTATTCACGCAATGCCTGGTGGAAGCCGGACTGATCGGTTTGCTGGGCGGCATCGGCGGCTGGCTGCTGACCCTGGTCGGCCTGTGGCTGGTGCGCCGGCAACCGACGCCTTATGCCGACCTTGCGCATCTCGACGTATCCATGTTCCTGGTCACGTTCGCGTTGGCGGTCGCGGTCAGCCTGACCGCCGGCGCCCTGCCTGCGCTGCGCGCCAGCCGCATCGCGCCGGCGCTGCAACTGAAATCGCTGTGAGTCGTTTCAGCATGCAGATACAGCCCATACTCGCCGCATTGCGCCGCCATCGCCTCGCCACCGTGCTCATCGCCATAGAGATCGCGCTCGCCTGCGCGGTGCTTTGCAACGCTTGTTCGATGATCGCCGGCCGCCTGTCGGCGATGCATATCAACAGCGGCGTGGACGAGCCGTCGCTCGGATTCATCGCGCTGCAGGGTTTCGACCCCAAAGACGTCAATGATCTCAACGCGCGCGTAGTGTCCAGCTTGCGAGTGATTCCCGGTGTACAGTCAGTGCACGCGATCAACTCGGTGCCATTTGGCCCGCAAGCCGTCAATGTGGGCATTTCGCTCGATCAGGCCGGCAAACACTTTGGCGGAGTAGTCAACGTCTACATCGGTGACCCTGGTACGCCCAAGGCGCTGGGATTGCAACTGGTGGCGGGGCACATGCCCGAGGCGGATGACTATCAGCCGATCTTGAATTTCGTGCACGCCAGTTTCCAGGTGCTGATCACGCGCACTTTGGCCGAACACCTGTGGCCCGGCCAGAACCCGTTAGGAAAGGTATTCTGGTTGACCAGCCAGTTCCAGTTCCGCGTGATCGGTGTGCTCGCCAACCTGGCGATCCAGCAATACAACGAGGAAGGCGAACGCGGCGCGCAGTGGACGGTATTCGTACCTAGTCTGCCGGGCCCGCAACTCGCGGGCACCTACCTGATCCGCGCCAATCCGCGTGACCTGAATCGCGTAATGACCGACGCCAAGGCCGCGATCAGAAAGATCGCGCCGGACGTAGTGCTGGATCATGACAACAGCCGCACCGTCAGCGACCTGCGCCAACGTTTCTTCCAGACCGACCGCGCGATGGCCGGCTTGCTGGTGGGCGTGATCGCGGCGCTGCTGCTGGTGACCGCGCTCGGCATCGTCGGCCTTGCGAGTTTCTGGGTCGCGCAACGGCGCCGGCAGATCGGTATCCGCCGCGCGCTGGGCGCCACGCGTGCCGACATCCTGCGCTACTTCCAGACCGAGAACTTCCTGATCGTGACTTTCGGCATCGTGCTGGGCGTGGTGCTGGCGGTCGGCATCAACCTCGTGCTGATGAAGTGGTTCGAGGTGGCACGCCTGCCGTATTGGTACCTCCCGATCGGCGCGTTGGTGTTGTGGTTGCTGGGCCAACTCGCGGTGCTGGAGCCGGCGCTGCGCGCCGCGGCGGTGCCGCCGGTGGAAGCGACGAGGAGCGTGTGATTTTCCCCCTCTCCCTCCGGGAGAGGGGCAGGGGTGAGGGTACGCAACTTGCGCAGGCCGGCCAGCCGCAAGATCCGTACCCTCATCCAGCCCTTCGGGCCACCTTCTCCCGAGGGGAGAAGGGTTCAAACGGACGGAGTGAAATGTGATGTTCGGCTACTACCTAAATCTCGCGCTGCGCAGCCTCAAGCGCAATCCCGCGCTCACCGCACTGATGGTACTGACCATCGGTTTCGGCGTGGCCGCCTCGATGACCACCTGGTCGGTGTTCCGCGCGGTATCGGGCGACCCGATCCCGTGGAAATCATCGAAGCTGTTTGTCCCGCAAATTGATGCCTGGGGGCCACAGGCACAAGCCGGCAATCCCGGTTCCGACAAGGGCCCGCCCGATGCGCTCACTTACGACGACGCGATGGCGCTGATGCGCGATCATCGCGCGAAGTATCAGTCGGCGATGTACATGGTCTCGCCTTCGGTGATTCCCGCCGATCCCGGCAAGCACCCGATCAACGTTTCGGGCCACGGCGTGTTCAGCGAGTTCTTCCCGATGCTGGATGTGCCGTTCAAGTACGGCAGCGGCTGGAGCGCCGCAGACGACGCCGGCCGTGCCGACGTGGTGGTGATCAGCGGCAAGCTCAACCGGCAGGCGTTCGGCGGCGGCGACAGCGTCGGCAAGACCCTCAATCTCGAAGGCCGCGATTACCGCGTGGTCGGCGTGCTCGGCGACTGGGATCCCAAGCCGACTTTCTACGACGTCTCGAACACCGGCGGTTTTTTCGTCACCGATATGGGCGTGTTCCTGCCCTTCAACACCGCAATCTCCGCGGGCATGCCGAACGAAGGCAACACGAATTGTTACCTGACGCCGACGCAGTCCGGATTCGTCGGCCTGCAACAGTCCAGTTGCATCTGGATCGCCTACATGGCACAACTGGACAACCCGGCGGCGGTGCAGGCTTACCGGAATTACCTCGAAGGCTTCGCGCGCGAACACCATCCGGACTGGGCGCCGAACGTGCGCCTGCGCGGCCTGATGGCTTGGCTGAATTACGAGCACGTGGTGCCGCCCGACACCCAGATCTCGCTGTACGTCGCGCTCGGCCTGTTGCTGGTGTGCCTGGTCAATACCACCGGCCTGCTGCTCGCCAAGTTCCTGCGCCGCAGTGGCGAGATCGGCGTGCGCCGCGCGCTCGGCGCCGCGCGCCGCGAAATCTATGCGCAGTTCCTGATCGAAGCCGGCATGGTGGGTCTGGCCGGCGGCGTGCTGGGACTGGTGCTGACCGGCTTCGGCATCGCCGGCGTCAGCTGGGTGTTGCCGCGCGACATCGCCGCGCTGGCGCACCTCGACGTTTCATTGCTGATTACCACGCTGATCGTGGCGATCGTGGCGACGATGCTGGCGGGGCTCTATCCCACGATGCGCGCGGCGGCGGTGCAGCCGGCGTGGCAGTTGAAGTCGAATTGAGGATCGCGCCATGAAACTTCATCCCATCGTTGCGGCGCTGAAGAAACACAAGGCCGGCGTCACCCTGATCACGCTGCAGATCGCGCTGACGCTGGCGATCGTGTGCAACGCGGTTTTCATCATCAGCCAGCGCGTCGAACGCGTGCACCGCCCGAGCGGCGTCGACGAGCAGAATCTGTTCCTGATCCAGCAGGCCTACGTGGGCGCGCCGACCGGCGACGACGCGGCGTCGGTCGAAAAACTCGACGCGATGCAACGCAGCGATCTCGCCACGTTGCGCAACCTGCCCGACGTGGAGTCGGTGACGGCGATCAATTCGCTGCCGCTGCTGCAATCGTCGTGGACGGGCGGCGTCGGCCTGAAACCGGACCAGCAGCACAGCACCGAGCACGCCGCCTACTATTTCGGCGACGACCAGATGATCAAGACCCTCGGCCTGCGGCTGGTCGCGGGACGCAACTTCACTTCCAGCGAGATCACCAACCGTGGCTTCCGCGGCGTGGGCGAACCGCCCATGGTGATCGTCACCAAGGCGCTCGCGGACAAGCTGTTCCCGAAGGGCGACGCGCTGGGCAAGACGGTTTACCTCGACGGCCTCGCGATCCCGAGCACGATCATCGGCATCGTGGAGCGCATGCAGATTCCCGCGACCGGAAGCTGGGGCAACAGCTTCGTGTGGAACTCCGTGCTGCAGCCCGTGCGGCTGGATGCCAATTACACGCGCACCGCGGTGCGCGCGCGGCCGGGACGCCTCGACGCCGCGATGCGCGAAGCGCGCGACGCGTTGTTCAAGGCCGATCCGATGCGCGTACTGGAATACCAGCCCGACATCGGCATCGGCATCTTGCCGTTTTCCGAAATCCGCGCGCGCGCGTATCGCGCCGACATCGGCATGGCCGTCCTGATGGGCGTGATCTGCCTGATCCTGCTGTGCGTCACCGCCGCGGGCATCGTGGGCCTCACCAGCTTCTGGGTGGGACAGCGGCGCAAGCAGATCGGCATCCGCCGCGCGCTGGGGGCGACACGCAACGACATCCTGCGCTACTTCCAGACCGAGAACCTGATGATCGCCGGCGCCGGCGTGGTGCTGGGCGCGATCCTGGCGGTTGGGCTGAACCTCTGGATGATGAAGCAGTTCGCGATGGACCGCATGTCGCTGCTGTATGTGCTGGTCGGCATCGTCGTGCTGATGCTGCTGGGGCAAGGCGCGGTGTTCGCGCCGGCGCGACGGGCGTCGCGCGTGTCGCCGGTGGAGGCGACGCGGAGCGTGTGAGCTTTGAAGTCCTCCCCTTCAAGGAGAGGATTTAGGTGGGGATGGGGTTCAGGGCCGATGCTTCGCGAAACCCATCCCCACCCCGGCCCTCCCCTTGAAGGGGAGGGAGAGTAAACGGAGTGAATGAATGTTCGCGTACTACCTCGACCTCGCCCTCCGCAGCCTCAAGCGCAACCGCCTGCTGACGGTGCTGATGGTGCTGGCGATCGCCATCGGCATCGGCGCCAGCATGACCACGCTGACGGTGATGCACCTGCTTTCGGGCGATCCGTTGCCGGGCAAGAGCGCGCACCTGTTCTACGCGCAGGTGGACGGCGATCCGACCCCCGATTACAAGCACGCCGAACCGCCCGACGCACTGGATTACCAGTCCGCGGTGGATCTTTGGAATGCCCACCGCGCCGACCGCCAGGCATTGCTGGTAGACAGTCAGATCAAGGCATACGCGCCCGTTGCGGGCCGTCCGCCGCTGATGCTGATGATGCTTTCCACCACCGCGGACTTCTTCCCCATGTTCGAGGTACCGTTCGAGTACGGAAGCGCGTGGACACCGCAAGACGACACGAACCGCGCACGCGTCGCGGTCATATCGAGCGACCTCAACGACAAGCTGTTTGGTGGGCAGGACAGCGTGGGCAAGACCCTGCGGCTCAAGGACAGCGTCGTGCGGATCGTGGGTGTCTTGAAGCCGTGGCGGCCGTCGCCCCAGTTCTACGATGTGCGCGGGGGACGTTTCTCGCAGGGCGATACCGCGGGTTTCTACACCAAGCCGGAAGACGTGTTCACGCCGTTCTTCACCGGCCTCGAAATCAACGACGGCAACTTTTACCAATTCAATTGCTGGATGCCGCCGCCAAATCCCGGCCATCTCGTGAACTCTCCTTGCAACTGGCTGGGTCTGTGGGTGGAACTCGACAGCGCCGCGAAGGTTGCGTCCTACCGGGAGTTCCTGAATAGCTACGCGCAGCAGCAGAAGACACTGGGGCGGATTCGGTACACCGAAACGCGGCTGCGCGACCTGATGCAATGGCTCGACTTCAACCAGGTGGTCCCGAAAAACGTGAAGTTGCAGACATGGCTGGCGTTCGCGTTTCTCGCGATCTGCCTGTTCAACACGGTTGGCTTGCTGCTGGCGAAGTTCCTCCGTCGCGGCGGCGAGATCGGCGTGCGCCGTGCGCTGGGTGCGTCAAGCCGCGCGGTGTTTGCGCAATGCCTGACCGAGGCGGGACTGATCGGGTTCATCGGCGGTGTCGGCGGCTGGCTGCTCACGCTGCTCGGGTTGTGGCTGGTACGCCATCAACAAACGCCGTATTCCGATCTGGCGCAAATGGACGTGTCGATGTTTTTCACCACATTCGTGCTCGCGATCGTGGTGAGCCTGCTTGCGGGCGCGCTGCCCGCATTCCGCGCGAGCCGGATCGCGCCGGCTTTGCAACTGAAGACGTTGTAGGGCGGACTCTGTCCGCCGTGAAGGCCGGCGGACGGAGTCCGCCCCACGAACCGGGAATGACTTGATGCAAATCCAACCCATCCTCGCCGCGCTCAAGAAGCATCGCCTTGCGACCGTCCTGATCGCGCTTGAAATCGCGCTGGCCTGCGCGGTGCTGTGCAACGCATGCTCCATGATTGCCAGCCGCCTGTCGGCGATGCACATCAACAGCGGTGTGGATGAAGCTTCGCTGGGCTTCATCGCGCTTGAAGGGTTCGATCCCAAACAGGCCAACGACCTCAACGCACGCGTGGTGGCGGGGCTGAGCGCAATCCCTGGCGTGCAATCGGTGCACGTGATCAACTCGGTGCCGTTTGGTCCCCAAGCCGGCGCCGCGGGCATCACGCTCGATCAGGCGGGCAAGCATCACGGCGGCGTGCCCGAATTTTACGTGGGCGATTCCGGTACGCCCGAGGCGCTGGGATTGCGACTGGTGGCAGGCCGCATGCCCGCAGCGGACGACTACCAGCCGATCACGAATTTCGTACCCGCCAATTCACGGGTGTTGATCACGCGTACGCTGGCCGGGCATCTGTGGCCCGGCGCAAATCCGCTCGGCAAGGAATTTTGGACCGGGCCGTTCCAGTTCCGGGTGATTGGAGTCGTCGACAATCTGGCGATCCAGCAATATGACGAGGAAGGCGAACATGGCGCACAGTGGACGGTGTTCGTGCCGGGCCTGCCGGGCCCGCAACTCGCGGGCACTTATCTGATCCGCGCGAACCCGCAGGACTTGGATCGCGCGATGACGGAAGCGAAAGCCGCGATCGCGAGGATCGCACCGGATGCGGTTCTGGATCACGACAACAGCCATACGATCGGTGAATTGCGACATAGGTTCTTCCAGAATGATCGCGCGATGGCGGGTCTGTTGACGGGCGTGATCGTCGCGCTGCTGGGTGTCACCGCGTTCGGCATCGTGGGGCTCGCCAGTTTCTGGGTCGCGCAGCGGCGCAAGCAGATCGGCATCCGCCGCGCGCTGGGCGCGACGCGCGCGGACATCCTGCGTTATTTCCAGACCGAGAATTTCCTGATCGTCACGTTCGGCATCGTGGTGGGTGTGGTGCTGGCGATCGGCATCAACCTCGTGCTGATGAAGTTCTTCGAAGTGCCGCGCCTGCCGCTGTGGTACCTGCCGGTTGGCGTGGTGGTGTTGTGGCTGCTCGGACAACTCGCGGTGCTGGTGCCGGCGCTGCGCGCCGCCGCGGTGCCGCCGGTGGTGGCGACGCGAACCGTTTGATTTTTGCTGTTCCCTTCTCTCTTCGGGAGAAGGTGGCCCGAAGGGCCGGATGAGGGTTCGTTTCTTGCGAAATTCCACGCAAGTGCCGAACCCTCACCCCCAACCCCTCTCCCGGTGGGAGAGGGGAGTTGAGCCAGGAGGTGTTTGAATGTTCGGCTATTACCTCGACCTCGCGCTGCGCAGTTTCAAGCGCCATCGCGTGCTCACCGCACTGATGGTGCTGGCGCTCGGCCTCGGCATCGGCGCATCGATCACGACGTTGACGGTGTTGAAGTTGCTGTCCGGCGATCCGCTGCCGCAGAAGAGCGCGCGCATCTTCGCGCCGGAGATCGACCCGTTGACTGCGGCGAGCACCACGACCGAGGAAAAGCTGTTCGAGCGTTGGGGCAACCTGATGACGTACACCGACGCGATGAACCTGCTGCACGCGCACAAGGCCGAACGGCAGGCGGTGATGGCGCTGGCGTCCAGCAAGGTCACGCCGCAGGTGCCGGGCCAGCATCCGTTCTTCAGCGATGGTGTCGTCACCACGTCTGATTTCTTTTCGATGTTCGATGCCTCGTTCCAGTACGGCAGTGGCTGGAGCGCGCAGGACGACGAGAACCGCGCGCACGTGATCGTGATTGCCGGATTCCTCAACGACAAGCTGTTCGGCGGCACGAACAGTGTCGGCAGGATCCTGCGCGTCAACGATCACGATTACCGCATCGTCGGCGTGCTGAAGCCGTGGGCGCCGCAGCCGCGCTTCTATTCGGTGAACCTCGGCGGCCGCGGCTACGGCAAGGGCGACGCCCTGTTCATGCCGTTGCAGGCCGCAATCGCCGACAAGGTGAACACCCAGACTGTCAATTGCTTCGATACGGGTGTCGATGCCGACCATCTGGAAACCGCGCCGTGCGCATGGGTGTCGACGTGGGTGGAATTGGCGAATGCATCGGACGCCGGTACCTACAAGACGTTCCTGTCCAACTACGTGGCCCAGCAGATTGCACTGGGACGCCTCCACCATCCAGGCGTCGGATTGCCCGACCTCATGGGCTTTCTTGCACAGCAACGCGTGGTACCCGACGACGCGCGCATGCAAACCAATCTCGCGTTCGGATTCCTGTTGATCTGCGTCGTCAACACGGTCGGCCTGCTGCTGGCGAAATGCCTGCGCCGCTCGCGCGAGATCGGCGTGCGCCGTGCGCTGGGCGCAACGCGCGCGGCGGTGTTCACGCAATTCATGGTCGAGTCCGGCATGGTCGGCGTTGCCGGCGGCGTGCTCGGATTGATCTTTGCGGAGCTGGGCCTGTGGGCGATCCGGCACCAGCCCGCGGAATACGCCAGCCTCGCCCATCTCGACGTTTCCATGTTCATCGCCACCTTCGTGATCGCGCTGGTCGCAAGCCTGATCGCGGGCCTGCTGCCCGCGTGGCGCGCCTGCGTGGTGGCGCCGGCGCCGCAATTGAAGTCGGTTTGAGGTAGAGCCATGGACATCCAACCCATCTTCGCCGCACTGCGCAAGCACCGGATCCCGGCCGCGCTGATCGTGCTGGAAATCGCGCTGGCCTGCGCGGTGCTGTGCAATGCGGTGTTCATGATCGGCCAGCGCATCGGCGAAGTCCGTTCGCCGAATGCGATCGACGAGCAGGGCATCGTCGACATCGGCGTGCAGGGCATCAATCCCGACACCGCGAACGCCGACATCCCGCGCGATCTCGCCACGCTGCGCGAGATGCCGGGCGTCACCGCCGTGGCGGCGGTCAACATGATGCCGCTCGGCAACAACAGCTGGAACATGAATGCGGCCACGTCGCCCGATGAGTTGCTGGCGAAGGACAGCCCCAACATCGCGGAATACCTGTTCACGCGCGGCGGCCCCGACGCGCTCGGCCTGCGCCTGCTGAAGGGGCGGTTCTTCAACGACGACGAATACGCCGACAGCAAGCTGGGCAGCAACTATCTTCCGAGCGCGCATGTGGTGCTGGTCACACAAAGCTTGGCCAAGCGCCTGTGGCCGGACGGGAAGGCGTTGGGCAAGCCGCTCTGGATCGGCAAGAACAATCGCTACATCGTGGTCGGGATCATCGCGGACGTGCTGCGCCCCGATACGAATGGCGGCGAGAATGCGCATTACCTCTCGGCGTTTTTCCCGGTCACTCCGACGGCGGGCGTGCAGGATTACGTGGTGCGCAGCGCGCCGCAGGATCGCGAACGCATCGTGCGCGACGGCGTGCAGAAGCTGGAAACCTTGTCGCCTTCGGTCGTCGTCGAAGGCCACACCTTCACCGAAATCCGCGACAAGTACTACGCCAACGCGCGCAGCATGGTGTGGATGCTGGTGCTGGTCTGCGTGGTGATGCTGGCGGTGACCGCGTTCGGCATCGTGGGCCTGACCAGTTTCTGGGTCGGACAGCGCCGCCGCCAGATCGGCATCCGCCGCGCGGTCGGCGCGACGCGTGCGCACATCCTGCGCTACTTCCAGACGGAAAATTTCCTGCTGAGCAGTGCCGGTGTCGTGGTCGGGATGATGCTGGCGTTCGGCATCAACCTTTACCTGATGCAGCACTACCAGTTGGACCGGATGCCCTGGTACTACCTGCCTGTCAGCGCGATCGCGCTGTGGCTGCTCGGCCAGCTTGCGGTGCTGGGGCCGGCGCTGCGCGCCGCCAACGTGCCGCCGGTGGTGGCGACGCGGGACGGTTGAGCTGTGAGGTCCTCCCCTTCAAGGGGAGGATTCAGGTGGGGATGGTGTTCGGGACGAGAAACCCATCCCCACCCCGGCCCTCCTCTTGAAGGGAAGGGAGTGAAACTCGGGAGGAATGGAATGTTCGGCTACTACATCGATCTTGCACTGCGCAGCCTCAAACGCACCCCGGTGCTCACCGCGCTGATGGTGCTGGCGATCGGCCTCGGCATCGGCGCGAGCATGACCATGCTGACCGTGCTGCATGTGATGACGCAGGATCCGCTGCCGGGGCGCAGCGCGCATCTGTACAAGCCTTATCTCGATCCGTTGCCGCTGAAATACACGCCCGATCCGCTGGGCAATGATCCGCTCAACAATCTCACCTGGCCCGACGCGATGGCGCTGTTGAAAGCTCACCGCGCGACGAGGCAGGCCGCGATGGCAGGCGGAAGCCTGCTGGTGTGGCCGCAACGCACCGACCTGCAACCGTTCTACGTTGACGGCCGCTACGCCACGCCGGATTTCTTCGCGATGTTCGGCGTGCCGTTCGTCGAGGGCGCGGGCTGGAATGCCGATGACGAACAAGCGGCGGCGCACGTGATCGTGCTCGCCCAGTCGTTGGCGCGAAAGCTGTTCGGAAACGATGCGGCTGTCGGCAAGAACGTTCGCTTGGGCGACATCAACTACCGCGTTGTCGGTGTCACGGCCGATTGGGCGCCCAAGCCGCTGTTCTATGCCGACACCTCGGCCAGCGTTTTCAGCGAATCCGACCAGTTCTTCCTGCCTCTTTCGGTGGCGGTGCGGAACAAGCTTCAAATCAACGGCAACATTTCCGGATGGGGAAGCGAC
Organism: Gammaproteobacteria bacterium; assembly: GCA_035277745.1. GTDB lineage: Bacteria > Pseudomonadota > Gammaproteobacteria > Natronospirales > REEB76 > REEB76. The sequence goes on from DATEJV010000078.1 coordinate 18,408, forward strand.
GGCGTGCCAAATGACTTGACCGACGCCAGTACCTCGTGGATTCAGTTCTGGGCGCAACTGGATACGCCCGCACAAGCCGCGGCATATCGGCAATTCATGGTCGATTATTCCGCCGAGCAGAAATCGCTGGGCCGTTACCAACGCCCACCGACGAACGCGAAGCTGTACAGCCTGATGGGCTGGCTGCAGCACGAAAACCTGGTGCCGGACGATGTGAAGCTTCAGATGTGGCTGGCGCTCGGTTTCCTCGGCGTCGCCATGCTCAACATCGTCGCGCTGCTGCTGGCCAAGTTCCTGCGCCGCAGCGGCGAGATCAGCGTGCGCCGCGCGATGGGTGCGCGCAAGCGCGACATCTTCGTGCAATTTGGCATCGAATCCGCGCTGGTGGGCGTGGCCGGTGGACTGCTGGGGCTCGGCATTTCGCAGATCGGGTTGTGGAGCATCCGCCAGCGCCCCGACGACTACGCGCATCTCGCTTCGATGGATCCGTCGATGCTGGTCGGCACGGTGGTGCTGGCGATCGTCGCAAGCGTACTCGCGGGCATGTTGCCGGCATGGCGCGCGTGCCGCGTGCCGCCTGCGTTGCAGTTGAAAACGCTTTGAAGCCTTCCCCTTCAAGGGGAAGGTTTGGATGGGGATGGTTTGCATCGCGGACAAACCCATCCCCACCCCGGCCCTCCCCTTGAAGGGGAGGGAGAACATCACGCGACAGTGAGACACCAGCATGGAAATCAAGCCGATCCTCGCAACGCTGCGCAAACACAAGCTCACCGCGATCCTGCTGACGCTGCAGGTTGCCTTCACCTGCGCGATCGTGTGCAACGTCGCGTTCATGATCATCCATCGCGAGCAGCACGTGTCGTTGCCGACGGGCATCGATGAAAACAGGCTGTCCGTGATTGCGGTGCGCGGCATCGCCAAGGACGAAAATCCCTGGGCGCGGCACGAGTCCGATCTGGCATTGCTGCGGCAGATTCCCGGCGTCGAATCGGCGGTGGCCGTGAGTTATTCGTTGCCGCTGGATCAAAGCATTTCTTCGTATGGCGTTTGTCCCAGCCAGGCTGCACTGGATCGCGTGATGCAGCAGATGTCGATCAAGGGCACCAGTTGCGAGCAAGCCGCGATGTTCGACGGTTCGCCGGGGCTGTTGCGGACGCTCGGCCTCGATCTGGTGGCCGGCCGCGATTTCCGCTCCGACGAATACGTGCAGGGACAGAAGGACGTGGCGGTGGCAATTGTCAGCCAGGCTTTCGCGCAGCACCTGTATCCGGGCGAAGGCGCGCTGGGCAAGACGCTGTACATCGGCCATCACGTCGCGCGCGTGGTGGGCGTCGTGCGCACGCTGTTGAGTCCGGTGCTGATGGGCAAGGGCACGGACTACGACACCATGATCTGGCCGCAGTTGCCGAGCGATGCGGGCGTGGAATACGTGCTGCGCAGCGCACCGCAGGATCGCCGGCGCGTGCTGGATGCGGCGCGCGTTGCTTTGCTCAAGGCCGATCCGAGCCGCATCATCGACCCACATCGGATGAAAACGTATTCGCAAATTCGCGCGCAGTACTTCCAGCGCGACACCACGATGATCGGTTTGCTGGTTGCGTCCGCGCTGGGCCTGCTGTTCGTGACTGCGCTCGGAATCACCGGCCTCGCGAATTTCTGGGTGGGACAACGCACCCGCAGCATCGGCATCCGCCGCGCAATCGGGGCGACGCGCGGCGACATCCTGCGCTACTTCCAGACCGAGAACTTCCTGATCGTCACGTTCGGCGTGGCATTGGGTGTGCTGCTGGCGATCGGACTCAATTTGCTGCTGATGAAGCATTACGAATTGCCGCGCCTGCCGCTGTGGTACCTGCCGGTCGGCGCGATCGTGTTGTGGCTGCTGGGGCAACTGTCCGTGCTGGCGCCCGCGCTGCGCGCGTCGAACGTGCCGCCGGTGGTGGCGACGCGTTCGGTGTAACCGGCATCGACAATCCTCCAACGTACGAGTGAGGTGGAATCATGCAATGCAGACTGCTCGCGGTTTTGCTTCTCGCCAGCATCTTCGCCATGCCCGCGATGGCGGCAAGCCTGTCGATCCATCAGGACAACGGCACTGGCAGCCTTGATTGGCACGATGGCAATCACGCGCTGGTCATGCAATCGAGTGACCGGCAGGGTATCCGTGTCGTGGAAGCCGAGCCCGAGGGCGTCCTGGGCTTGCGGGCTTCCGACGTCATTCTTGCCGTGGATGGTCATACGGTGACGCGCATCAACGTGCTGCTCGATCGCTTGCATGCCAGCAAGTCCGCCACGGCCAACTTGCTGGTGCGCCGCGATGGCAAGCCGCAAGTCGTGACGGTTGCCGTGAGCGACTACATGCGGTTCATGCCGCCCAAACCGCCGACGCCGCCTACTCCACCATCACCTCCTCTGCCACCGCTGCCACCGCCACCGCCACCACCACCACCGTCGGCCAGCGGATGGTGACGCTTGCTAACATGACGGCCCTCCCGCCGGACGCCGTCCCGATGCAAGCCATGACGAGAAACACATGCGCACCGTACTGATCATCGACGACCAGGAAGCCGTGCGCGACGCGTTGTCGCTGCTGCTGTCGTTGCACGAGATTCGTCCGCTCACCGCGACATCGCCGGAAGAAGGCATGGCGCTGCTGGAGCGCGAGCGCGTGGACGTGGTGATCGCGGACATGAACTTCAGCGCCGACACCACTTCGGGAGAAGAGGGCGTGGCGCTGTTCCACGCGATCCGCGAACGTCACCCTGACCTGCCGGTAATCCTGCTGACCGGCTGGTCGCACCTCGAAACCGCGGTGCAACTGGTGAAAGCCGGTGCGGCGGATTACATGTCCAAGCCGTGGGACGACGCCAAATTGCTGGCGACGCTCGAGAACCTGTTGGAGCTTTCGGAAAACGCGCGCGTTGCCGCGACCACGCGCATGACGCGCCGCCGCCGCCGCGAGGAACTGGAACGCAATCACGACCTGCGCGGCATCGTGTTCGCGTCCGACGAAATGCTGCGCGTGCTGGAACTCGCCTGCCGCGTCGCGCGCGCGGAGGTGCCCGTACTGGTCACCGGGCCGAATGGCGCCGGCAAGGAACGCATCGCCGAAATCGTGCACGCGAATTCCGCGGTGCGCGAGAAGCCGCTGCTGACGGTGAACTGCGGCGCGCTGCCCAGCGAATTGATCGAGGCCGAGTTGTTCGGCGCGGAAGCGGGCGCGTTCACCAGTGCGGTGCGCGCGCGCGAGGGCCGCTTCGAAGCCGCCGATGGCGGCACGCTGTTCCTCGACGAGATCGGCAACCTGCCGCCGGCCGGTCAGATGAAACTGCTGCGCGTGCTCGAAACCGGCGAGTTCGAGCGGCTGGGTTCCACGCGCACGCGCAAGGTGAAGGTGCGCGTGATCAGCGCGACCAACGCCGATCTCTCCGCGATGATCCGCGAGGGCAGGTTCCGCGAGGACCTGTTCTATCGCCTCAACACCATCGAGATTCCGCTGCAGCCGCTGATCGAGCGTCCGGACGACATCCTGCCGCTGGCCGAACATTTCCTCGACGACGACGCCGTGCTGTCGGACGAAGCGCGCGACGCGATGCTGGCGTATGCATGGCCCGGCAACGTGCGCGAACTCAAGAACACCATCGATCGCGCGAAATTGTTGTGCGGGCGCGACGAGATCACCACGGAACATCTCGGTTTGCCGGCCGCGGCGCCCGTGGCGTCGCGCAGCCTCGACGATCCGCCGCGCGAAGCCGTGGAGGATGCGTTGAAGAAGGCGGGCGGCGTGATCAGCCGCGCCGCGCGCACGCTGGGCCTGTCGCGGCAGGCGTTGTATCGGCGCATGCAGCGGTACGGGATTCCGACGGAGGGGTGATGCGTCACGTCGTCGCGCGGACGTGCTTGTCTTCCCCTTTCCGCGGGAAGACGGCTTTTCCTCCCCCTTCGGAACGAAGGGGGATTGAGGGGGATGGCTTTTGTACGACGCGCCGACATCCCCCCGCGCCTGCGGCGCGACCCCCTTCGTTCCGAAGGGGGTAAATCCCATGCGCTTCTCCTCCCTCGAAGGCAAACTCGCGCTGCTGCTATTCGGCTCTGCCGTCGCCGCCGCCTTGCTGGCCGCGGCTTTGACGGACTGGACCGGCAGCCCATGGCTGGGTGCGGTGGTCGCGATCGCCGCGTGCCTGGC
>DATEJV010000079.1:0-5800 GCA_035277745.1 Gammaproteobacteria bacterium
GGCATGCGCCATGCCGGCAAGCGTGGGCGCGAATTTGAGGAAATTGTCCACCTGCACGAGAAACATCCAGGCCACGATGAACTGGATGACCGCGAGCACGCACCAGGCGAGCGGGGAGAGGAACAGGTGCCTGAGTTCGCGCCCGGCGATGGTGAGGATCATCATGCGGCTTGTTCCTGCGGGGCCCCTGCGGGGTTTTCATCGGCGGAAGTCAGCTCCACGAATATCTGCTCGAGCGATTTGCGTTCCGGCGTGAGTTCCAGCAGCCCCCAGCCGCGCCGCAACACTTCGGCGGCCACCGCTTCCGCGGGGCTGGCATCGCCCTGGAACACGATACGCAGCTGTTGGTCGTCGAGCACAACCACGCCCGTTACACCGGGCAGGGTTTTGATGATCGCGACCTCGGGGGTTTGCCGGCAGGCGAGCCGCAGGCTCGTGGCCTGCATGCGTGTGGCGAGTCCGGCCAGTGTGTCGCTGAACACCAGCCGGCCCTGGTGAATGATTTGCACGCGGCTGCACACGCTTTGCACTTCCGGCAGGATGTGGGTGGAGAGAATCACGCCGTGCTCGCGCCCGAGTTCGGTGATGAGCGCGCGGATTTCGCGGATCTGGATGGGATCCAGGCCCACGGTGGGCTCGTCCAGGATCACCACGCGCGGTGCGTGGATGATGGCCTGGGCGATGCCGACGCGCTGCCGGTAGCCCTTGGAAAGATTGCCGATGAGTCGAGCGCCCATGTCCTTCAGGCCGCAGCGTTCCTTGACGGAGACGCGCGCCGCAGGCAGCTGCGCCCGCGGCACGCGGTTGAGGCGCGCGCAGTAATCCAGGTATTCGTCCACGGTGAAGTCCGGATAGAGCGGCGGCTGTTCGGGCAGATAACCGATCGCGCTTTTGGCGCGCTTGGGCTCATCCAGCAGGTCCACGCCGTTGATGAGAATCCGGCCGGCGCTCGGGGCCAGGTTGCCGGTCAGCATGTGCATGGTGGTGGTCTTGCCGGCGCCGTTCGGCCCCAGGAACCCCAAGATCTCGCCCGTGTGCAGCTCGAAATTCAGATTTTCGACGGCACAATGACTGTCGTAATAGCGGTACAGATTCTCCACTTTCACCAGCAAGTCGTTGTTGTTCATGGCCTGCGTCGCGTTGTCGGATGGACAGATTCTGCCACAGCCGCTGCGCTGACCGCGTCGGCGCCGGCCGTGTTCACACGCTTACATAGTCACGGTGGCATGCGAAAAGTTCCGGGTGGTCCGTTCGCGGTGGCCGCGTGCCGCGACCGGCTAGTAAAATCTCCGGGACGGGCTGCCCGCGCATGGCATTATAATGGCGGCATTCCCCACGGCGACTTGTGGCGAGGTACGGAGCTTGGCTTTCACGCACGGTTTGCTGGGTTGGCCCGTCTGGGCGGCATTCATTGTCGCGCCGGTCTTCATCCACCTCACGATAGTTGCGGTCACCTTGTTCCTGCATCGCGATCAGACGCATCGCGGTCTGGATTTGCATCCTGCGGTGCGCCAGGTTTTGCGTTTCTGGCTGTGGCTGACCACCGGCATGGTCACGCGCGAATGGGTGGCGGTGCACCGCAAGCATCATGCGCATTGCGAGACCGAAGACGATCCACACAGCCCGCGGGTCAAGGGCCTGCTCAAGGTGCTGCTCGAAGGTGCGGAGCTGTACCGCGCCGAGGCCGGGAATGAGGAGACAGTCGCCAAATATGGCCGCGGCACGGTGGACGACTGGATGGAGCGTCATCTTTACAGCCGCTACAGCAAGTTGGGTGTCAGTCTGATGCTGGTCGTCGATCTCGCACTGCTGGGTCTGCCGGGGATCACGGTGTGGGCAGTGCAGATGCTGGCGATCCCGGTGCTGGCCGCGGGCGTGGTCAACGGCGTCGGCCACTATTCCGGTTACCGCAATTTCGAGTGCAAGGACGCGGCCACCAACGTGTTCCCTTGGGGCTTTCTGATCGGCGGCGAGGAACTGCACAACAACCATCACGCGTTCCCGACCTCGGCGAAATTTTCCCAGCGGCCCTGGGAATTCGACCTCGGCTGGACCTACATCCGCCTGCTGAAGAAACTCGGACTGGCGAAAGTCCGCCGCGTGGCGCCCGCACCCATCATCGTGCCGCGGCACGGACCGGTGAGCATGGATACCGTGCACGCGGTGATTCTTAACCGCATGCACGTGCTGCGGGATTACATCCGTGAAGTCATTCGCCCGGCGCTGGAAACCGAAAAGCGCAAGGCCAGCGGCACCAGCCGCGGTTTGTTTGCGCACGCCCGCCGCCTGTTGAGCCGGGATGAGACGCTGCTGGATGCGCGCGGCCGCGCACGTCTTCAGGAAACCCTGGCGCGTAGCCCGAGGCTGCGTACCGTATACGATTTCCGCCGACGCCTGCAGGCGCTGTGGGAAAACAACACCTTATCCAACGACAGCCTGCTGCAACAGTTCAAGGAATGGTGCGTGCAGGCTGAAAACGCACACATCGTTGCGTTGCGCGAATTTGCTCAGCGTCTGCGCGGCTATACTTTGCAACCTGCCTGAGTTCGCGCAGGCTCAAGCAACAAAAAACCCGCTAGTTGCGGGTTTTTTTGTCGAACGCAAGTCGTGGGAGCGGTGGGGGCGGATCACTGGGTCCGCCCGCCGCGATTCATTACTTGATTTTGGCCTCTTTGTATGTCACATGCTTGCGCACTACCGGATCGAATTTTTTGATTTCCATTTTGTCGGGATGCAGTCGGCGATTCTTGGTGGTGGTGTAGTAATGCCCGGTATCGGCACTCGAAACCAGTTTGATTTTCTCGCGCATGTCTTGCCGTCCTCAGATTTTCTCGCCGCGCGCGCGTAACTCGGATACCACCTGTTCGGTGCCGAGCTTGTCTATGGTGCGCATGCCCTTGGTGGAAACGCGCAGCGTCACGAAGCGCTTTTCGCTCTCCAGCCAGAAACGATGGCTGTGCAGGTTGGGCAGAAAACGCCGCCGCGTCTTGTTGTTGGCGTGCGAGACGTTGTTTCCGGTGACCGGACTTTTGCCCGTGACCTGGCAGACCCTGGACATGCTGCAACCCTCGTGAAATGCGCTTACGCCCGCGGGCGAAGGGGGCGGTATTCTAGCAGCCGTGCCCGGTTTGGCAAACTTCGACGGTCACAGCAGCCCGCGTTCAGCGAAGGAGGCCGCCTCGCCGTCGCCCACCACGAAATGGTCCAGCACCCGCACGTCCACCAAAGCCAGCGATTCCTTGAGGCGCTGGGTCAGTCGCCGATCGGCATCCGAAGGTTCGGCCACGCCCGAGGGGTGGTTGTGAGCGAAGATGACAGCGGCCGCGTTGTGTGCGAGTACCTTGCGCAACACCTCGCGTGGATGCACGCTCGCGCCATCCAGCGTGCCCTGAAACAACTCCTCAAAGGCGATGACCCGATGGCGATTGTCGAGATACAGGCAGCAGAATACCTCTTGGGGGCGGTCGCGCAGCCGGGCAACGAGATAGCGGCGCGTGGCTGCCGGGTCCGTGAGCGGCGCGCCGCGTTGCAGGCTTTCGCCCAAGTGCCGGCGGGCCATTTCGAGCGCGGCCTGCAATTGGGCGTATTTGGCCGGCCCCAGTCCCGATGCTGCGCACAAACGCGTTTGCTCGGCGGCGAACAGGCCGCGCAAGCCATCGAATTTGCTCAGCAGCTCACGCGCCAGATCCACCGCGGTCTTGCCGCGCGCCCCGGTGCGCAGCAGGATGGCCAGAAGTTCGGCGTCCGAGAGCGCTTGTGCCCCGCGTTGCAGAAGCTTTTCGCGCGGCCGTTCGGCCTGCGGCCAGGTGTTGATTGCCATCCGTGGCCTCCAGATCCAGGTTGACGTGGCTTGAGTTTGGCCAGAATTTGCGCAGGCGTAAAGCCCGATGCCTGAAACCTGCGGCCGGGCATTGCCCCCGGTTTGGTGCCCCGTATAATGCCGCGCTCTTTTGGCCGGAGCCGACGGATTCCCGCAGAAAACCGCGGGAAATCCGTTGACCCGCCAAACGCGGCCTGTATAATGGCCGGTCGGCTTGGGGCACGTCCCAAGCCCGCTCTTTAACAGCACGAACAAGTAACTTGTGTGGGCGCTCGCGTCAGGGTTTGAGATTGCAAGCCTTAAGACGATGAGTGGCCCAAAATCGAGAACAGTAGTTCAAAGGTTTCGGGTTCAACTCGATCATCGCTAGTTTTACTAGCAATTAATTGAAGAGTTTGATCCTGGCTCAGATTGAACGCTGGCGGCATGCCTAACACATGCAAGTCGAACGGCAGCATGAGGTGTAGCAATACATCTTGATGGCGAGTGGCGGACGGGTGAGTAATGCATGGGAATCTGCCCAGTAGCGGGGGACAACCCGGAGAAATCCGGGCTAATACCGCATACGCCCTACGGGGGAAAGCGGGGGACCGAAAGGCCTCGCACTATTGGATGAGCCCATGTCGGATTAGCTAGTTGGCGGGGTAACGGCCCACCAAGGCGACGATCCGTAGCTGGTCTGAGAGGACGATCAGCCACACTGGGACTGAGACACGGCCCGGACTCCTACGGGAGGCAGCAGTGGGGAATATTGGACAATGGGGGCAACCCTGATCCAGCAATGCCGCGTGTGTGAAGAAGGCCTGCGGGTTGTAAAGCACTTTCGGTGGGGACAAAAAGCGTCGCACCAACACTGCGATGTTTGATTTAACCCATAGAAGAAGCACCGGCTAACTCTGTGCCAGCAGCCGCGGTAATACAGAGGGTGCGAGCGTTAATCGGAATTACTGGGCGTAAAGCGCACGTAGGCGGCGCACTAAGTTGGATGTGAAATCCCCGGGCTTAACTTGGGAATTGCATTCAAGACTGGTGTGCTGGAGTGTGGGAGAGAGAAGTGGAATTCCAGGAGTAGCGGTGAAATGCGTAGATACCTGGAGGAACATCAGTGGCGAAGGCGGCTTCTTGGCCCAACACTGACGCTGAGGTGCGAAAGCGTGGGGATCAAACAGGATTAGATACCCTGGTAGTCCACGCTGTAAACGATGAGAACTAGACGTTGGAAGGATCTGCCTTTCAGTGTCGCAGCTAACGCGATAAGTTCTCCGCCTGGGGAGTACGGCCGCAAGGTTGAAACTCAAAGGAATTGACGGGGGCCCGCACAAGCGGTGGAGTATGTGGTTTAATTCGATGCAACGCGAAGAACCTTACCTGGTCTTGACATCCTCGGAGCCCTGCAGAGATGCGGGGGTGCCTTCGGGAACCGAGAGACAGGTGCTGCATGGCTGTCGTCAGCTCGTGTCGTGAGATGTTGGGTTAAGTCCCGCAACGAGCGCAACCCTCGTCCCTAGTTGCCAGCATTCAGTTGGGAACTCTAGGGAGACTGCCGGTGACAAACCGGAGGAAGGTGGGGATGACGTCAAGTCATCATGGCCCTTATGACCAGGGCTACACACGTACTACAATGGCCGGTACAAAGGGTTGCCAAGCCGCGAGGCGGAGCCAATCCCAGAAAACCGGTCGTAGTCCGGATCGGAGTCTGCAACTCGACTCCGTGAAGTCGGAATCGCTAGTAATCGCGGATCAGCAATGCCGCGGTGAATACGTTCCCGGGCCTTGTACACACCGCCCGTCACACCATGGGAGTTGGCTGCTCCAGAAGTAGGTAGTCTAACCGCAAGGAGGACGCTTACCACGGAGTGGTCAATGACTGGGGTGAAGTCGTAACAAGGTAGCCGTATCGGAAGGTGCGGCTGGATCACCTCCTTTAAGAGTACGCGTCTCAGGCCGGGGCGCGAGTTCCCACACAAGTTACTTGGTTCT
>DATEJV010000080.1:0-5472 GCA_035277745.1 Gammaproteobacteria bacterium
TGTGCTCGGCCTTGGCGATGGCGGCCGCCACCGCCGTGGCCTGGGCCGGCGCTTTGTTCATCACCGCGGTGGCGCTGACGTTCGGGTTGGCTTTGGGCGGCTGGGATGCACAACCCTGCGCCAACAAGGTGACGGCGGCCAGGGTGACAGCCAGGAATCGCACGGGTGTCTGCATGGGGAACTAACCTGAATTACTGCGTGGGAGAGGAGTCCGAATAACCTAGGATACCATTTTGGAGAAAGTCCTCGAGGTGTCGGCCGATGCTGGTCAGCCCCTTGAGCTGCAACTGGAAGAAAATTGCGGTGTTGGCCTGGCCGGTCTGGGTGATGTAGCGGCGGTGCACCACCTGGAAGGCCCAGCAGCAGCTGTCGTATTCAAAGCCGGCGAAACTTTCCAGCGTAATCCGGTTTTGCACGTCATAGTTCCAGCGACCCACGACGCTCCAATGCTGGCCGAGCGGCCAGGCGAACGAGACGTCCGTCTGCTTCATGTCGAGTTGGCGGTTGTAGCGGTAGGCCAGATTGAGCACCTGATGGAACGCAGGATGGTACTGGACACCCACGGACGCCAAATCGGTCTGGCGGGTGGCGGGATCCCATTGCTGGCCGTAGCTGGTGGACCAGTTGGCGTTCAGATTCAGGGTGAGATCGCCCACCACGTCGGAGAATATATTGGTTTGCGGCGCCACGCCGGGCAGCTGGACGTCGCGGTCGCGGAAGTAGCGGATCTGGCCGAGGTTCGCTTCCAGCAGTTCCGAGCCGTCGTCGGCATTGAGCAGGCGGCTGGTGAGCGCGTAGGTCAACTGGTTGGCGTCTGCCTGACGGTCTGCGCCGTAAAAGCTGTTGTCCGTGAATAACTGCAGAAAGCTGAACTGCGGCTGGATGGTGTCGAAGATCGGGATCTGGCTCTGATCGCGGTAGGGCACGTACAGGTAAAACAGCCTTGGCTCCAGAGTCTGCAGATAATGGCTGCCGATGTCGCGCTGGAAAAACAGGCCGCTGTCGAGGCTCAGGATCGGGGTGACGCGCGCGCGGTTCATCTGCATGCCTGCGGGGACATTCTGGTTGAAATCGTACTCGGTGAGGCGCAGCGCGGCCGCGGGCGTGAAGTACCCGCCGGCACCGCCGAAGGTGTAACTGGCGCTCGGTTTGAGATCGAGGCGCGCGGCCCCGATGCGCCCATCCTGCTGGAACTGGTCGAATTCGGAGTACAGGGAAAATTGCGCGGCCCCCAGGTCCGGGCTGCTTTGCCAGGTGAGCACCGATTGCGGCAGGCGCTTGTAGGGATAACTGCTCGCGGGCACCGTCGGATCCACGATCTGCCATTCCTGCAGTTGCGTGAGGAAGGTCCAGCCCGAAGTGGGCAGGCCGAAGCTTACCGCCGCATGCCGCTCCTGTGTGGTGGTGGCAATGGTGGCAAGGCTGTCGCCCAGGTCCTGAAAATACAGATTGTCGGATACCCAGTTGTAGGCCGTGTTGAAATTCCAGCCGAGCGCGAGCGGCGTGCTCTCGGAGAAGTTCAGCAGGCCGCGTTCGCGGTCGGCAAGCTTGTCGTGCGGCAGGAAGGTGGCATCGATTTGCCCGCGGCTGCCGCCGAACATGAGCCAGCGGAATTCCCCGCCCAGGTCCACGCCGCGTTTGGTGATGATGCGCGGCGCGAAGGTGGCATCGTAGTTGGGCGCCAGATTGAAGTAATACGGCGTGCTCAGGTCCGTGCCGGTGAACGTGGAAAAACCGAATGACGGATCCAGGAAGCCGGATTTGCGCGCGTCGTTCAGGGGAAAATTGATGTAAGGCGTCCAGAAAATCGGCACCCCGAAGAAATCAATGGTGACGTTGTGGCCGACACCGGTGTTGGTTGCCTGGTTCAGCTCCAGGTCTGGTGCATTCAGCATCCAGTCGCGGCGGCCCACCGGACAGGTGGTGTAGTGCACATCGGTCAGCAGATCGTGGTCCGGATCGAGCGCCTTCAGCAGTTTGGCGGTGCCGCGGCCGTGGCGCTGCGGCAGGCTGAATTGTGCGTCATTGAACACGCCGTTGGACTTGTTGAAGTTGTAATCCGCCGACGGACCGTGCAACTCGAGATTGGACGAAGAGAAGCGCACATTGCCGCTGGCGTGGGTGTCGCCGGTATTGCTGTTGTATTGCATCTGTTCGGCGGACATTTGCTTGTTGCCCTGCGTGGCCTGGACGTTGCCGCTGAGCAAAGATTCGCCATGCACGTAACCCGTGAGATGCTCGGCACTCACGTGCGTCGGCGGATTGGCGGTGGTCGCGGCCGCTGCGGGTGTGTGCGTGGCGGCCGCAGTCGCGGGAATCGGGCAGCTGGCCCACTGGTTGTAGCCGATGGTGCCGGGAGGGTTGGCGGCGAACAGCGGCGTGCAGGCAAGCAGGGCGGCGGCGATGACCAGCGCGCGGCTCACTTTCACCTGCAAACTCCCGGAGCGGTGGGCGACACGCGGTACAATCGCACACTTTATTGCGGGGTTCAAACTCGGGAGTCACTGCATGTCGGACAGGTTTCGGGAGTTGCAAGCCTGGACCGTGGATGCGCTGCAACTCGCGGCGGTTGACCTGCAGGCCCTGCCGTCGGACGCGAGTTTTCGCCGCTATTTCCGCGTGCAGCATGGCGCGCGCTCCTTCGTGGTCATGGATGCGCCGCCCGCGCGGGAAGATTGCCGGCCTTACGTGAAGGTGGCAGGTTTACTCAAGGCGGCCGGCCTGCACGCGCCGGAGGTGCTGGCGCAGGATCTGACGCGCGGCTTCCTGCTGCTCAGCGATCTTGGCCGGCAATGTTATCTGGACGCATTGCAACGCGGTGACGCCGATGCACTGTTTGCGGATGCCATCAGCGCGCTGGTCCGATGGCAAAGCTCCAGCCGTCCGGACGTGCTGCCGGAGTATGAGCGTGCACTGCTGCGCCGCGAAATGAATCTGTTTCCGGAGTGGTACCTGGCGCGTCATCTGGGCGTGACGCTGGATGCCGCCGGGCAGGCGCAACTGGAATCCGTTTTTGCATTGCTGGAGGACAGCGCGCTTGCGCAGCCGCGGGTGTTCGTGCACCGCGACTACATGCCCCGCAATCTGATGGTGAGCACACCCAACCCGGGAGTGCTGGATTTTCAGGACGCCCTGTACGGGCCGATTACCTACGATGTTGCGACGCTGTTCAAGGATGCATTCATTTCCTGGAGTGCTGAGCAGATCGGGCGCTGGCGGCGGCAGTATTGGCAGCAGGCGCGTGCGGCGGGCCTGCCGTTGCCGGAGTTCGGCGAATTCACGCGTGCCTGCGACTGGATGGGCATGCAACGGCACTTCAAGGTGCTGGGGATATTTGCGCGGCTCAACTACCGCGACGGCAAACCGGATTACCTCAAGGACACCAGGCGCTTCCTGAATTATGTGCGCGACACCGGCACACGCTACCGCGAATTCACGCCGTTGTTGAAATTGCTGGACGCGGTGGAAAACCGCGCGGCGAATACGGCGGTCGTCACATGAGGGTAATGATTCTAGCGGCGGGGCGAGGCAATCGTCTGCGGCCTTTGACGGACACCATCCCCAAGCCGCTCATCGAAGTGAACGGCAAAGCGTTGATCGTCCGTCACCTGGAGCATTTGCGTGCGGGCGGCTTCACGGAAATCGTGATCAACGTTGCCTGGCTTGCGGAAAGGATTAAAGCGCAGCTAGGCAGTGGTTCACAATACGGTGTGCATATACGCTATTCCGATGAGCCGGAAGGCGCGCTGGAAACCGGCGGCGGCATACTCCAGGCACTGCCGTTGCTGGGCGCCCAACCGTTCCTGGTGGTGGGTGCCGATATCTACACGGATTTTCCGTTTGCCGGCCTGAAGGCCGTGTTGGCGCGCGACGATCTGGCGCACCTGGTGATGGTGCCCAATCCGCCGCATCACCGCGACGGGGACTTTTTCCTGGACGGGAACGGCCGGCTGCATGCCGGCGGCACCCCGCAGCTCACGTATGCGGGCATCGGCGTGCACCGTGCGGAGTTTTTCCGGGATTGTTCGCCCGGGAAATTTCCCATGCTGCCGTGGTGGCAACGGGCCATGCGCGCCGGGCGGGTGAGCGGGGAGGTTTATCGGGGTGGCTGGCAGGACATCGGCACGCCGGAAAGTCTGCGTGCGTTGGGCGCAGTCAATTCTGGCTCGTAGCGATGCCGAAATAGGGACTGGCGGCATTGGTTCCGATCAGCAGGAATACACTGGCGTTGACGGGATAGATCGCAAACGGCGAACTGCCGCCGCCACTGCTGGTGATCGTGGCTGTGCCGCGTTTGCCGTTCAGCAGGTAACTGCCGCTCAGCGACAGCATGGCCGACACGCTGCCGTTCAGGTTCTGGAGCATCTGACCGCTGAGGTTGCCGTTGCCGTCCAGAGTGAGCGTGCCCAGAGCCGCGGACAGGTTCGTCGTGCCCGTGGCGAGGCCACCCAAGGCAAAACCATAGGAACCGTTGAGCAAGGAATTAATGAAGGTACTGCCTTGGGTCTGCATCACGATGTAACCGCCGGCGGCGATACTGGAATTGGTGGTGATGAATTCGGCCAATTGCGGCGACAGCAGGTAGAACACGAAGTTTTGCGGTGCAGCGGTTCCCGGATTGCCGAGCGTCAGCGTGCCGCGACCGTTCACGCTCGCATCGAAGGTGTAGGTGCCGGTGATTTTCAAGCCGGTCAGGACATTGCCCGGCATGTTGATGTCGCTGGTCACGGTACCGAGACTGCCCAAGCCGTTGGGATTGAACTGGCCGGCCTGCGCGTAGCTCTGCGTGGCGCTGTTGCCGTTGATCAGGAATACGTACGGTCTGTTCAGGGATGCGCTCACATAAGTCCCCGGCGTTTGCGCAGAGATATTTCCCGAAGCGGTCACGGCGGGATTGGTGGACAGCAGTACAAAATCCGACGCCGAAGCCACGTAGAAACTGTAGGTGCGGCTGCCGGTGGTGTCCTGGATGCTCAGGGTGCCGTGATCGTTACCATCGAGGCTATAGCTGCCGGTAAACAAGGCGCGGGACAGCGGCGCGGATCCGTTGATGTCCTCGTAGCCGGAAATGCTTGTGCCGCTTGCAGTCGAGATCAGCGCCAGCTGATTGAAACCCTGAGTACCGGTCTGACCGCCGATGTTCAGCACCAGTGGCGCGTTGAGCGCCGTAACACTGCCGGCGGCGGGATCCTGAATTGAAAGCGAACCGGTAAGCACCGTGCCATTGCTGGTGCTCACGAGGAAAGCCCCGCCGTTTGCCTGCATGGACAGTTCGAAATTCAGATTGCCGAGCACGAGTTGGCCGCTGCCATCCGCACTGATGCTGTAACTGCCGGTAAATGCGGCCTTGGTCTGTATTGCCGTACCGTTATTCACATCCTGCAGGCCGGAACCGATCTGGCCGGAACCGTTGGCGCTGAATTCTCCGACCGCAAACCACGGTACACCCTGGTTGCTGCCGCTCAGGGAAAA
>DATEJV010000081.1:0-3183 GCA_035277745.1 Gammaproteobacteria bacterium
TTGTTCTCGTCGGGAATGGCGTCCAGCAGCATGCGGTCGCCGTCCTTGCCGATGGGCGTGTCCACCGAGGCGATGTGCTCGTTCAGGCCCAGCAGGCGCTTCACGTCGGCCAGCGGCTTGTCCAGCATGCCCGCGATCTCCTCGGGTGAAGGCGTGCGGTCCAGCGATTGCGAGAGTTTGCGCGCGGCCCGCAGGTAAAGATTGAGTTCCTTGATGATGTGGATGGGCAGGCGGATGGTGCGCGTCTGGTTCATGATGCCGCGCTCGATGGTCTGGCGTATCCACCAGGTGGCGTAGGTGGAAAACCGGAAGCCGCGCTCGGGATCGAATTTTTCCACCGCATGAATCAGGCCGAGATTGCCCTCCTCGATCAGATCCAGCAGCGGCAGGCCGCGATTGATGTACTTGCGCGCGATTTTCACCACCAGGCGCAGATTGCTTTCAATCATGCGGCGGCGCGCAGCTTCGTCGCCGCGCAGTGCGCGGCGCGCGTAATACACCTCTTCCTCGGCCGTAAGCAGCGCCGAGTAGCCGATTTCGGAAAGGTAGATGCGCGTGGCGTCGAGCTGGTCCTCGCCGAACTGCGGCTCGGGTTCGGCGTGAGCCGCGCGCAATGCCGTGGCCACCTCGCCGGCCAGCGGCGCGGCCTGTTGCCCGTCGTCCAGCAGGCTGTCGCCGTCCAACGATTCCTCAGCCTCGGCATCGGGAAGCATTTCCTCATCCGGTTCCGACATGTGGTCGTGCTCGCGGTCGGTCATGATGTCGGAAACGCTCTCGGGACGGCGCAGGAGGTTAATCTTGCCAACGTTATGGCATATTGCGCAAGTGTGCGCGCGCCGGAAGGTAATCGAGTGGATTCACCGGTTTGCCGTTGTAGCGGATTTCGAAGTGCAGCAGCGGGTGGCCGTTGCGATCCAGCCCCATGGTGGCGATGCGTTCGCCGGACCGCACCGCGTCGCCCTCGTGCACCAGCATGCTGTCGTTGTCGGCGTAGGCGCTGAGATACTGCTCGCTGTTCTTGATGATGATGAGTTTGCCGTAACCGATGATGCCGCTGCCGGTGTACACCACTTTCCCGGGTGCGGCGGCATACACCGGCTGGCCCTGCACACCGCCGATATCAATGCCCTTGGACAGCGGATCGCCTGCGTGGAAGAGCCGCACGACCGCACCGCTGGTGGGCCAGGCCCAGTTAAGGGGGCTGGCCGGCGGTGCATAACCGCTCGCCGGAGTTGTCACACGGCTTGGTGCGGAGGTATGCGCCGGCGGGCGCGTGGTCGCCACATGCGCCGGGGCGTACAGCACCAGTGCCTGGCCGGGTTTGATGAGGTAACTGGAGCCGATACCGTTCCAGGCCGCCACATCGTGATAATCCAGGCCATAACGCCAGGCGATGGAATACAGCGTATCGCCGGGCTGTACGGCGTACCTTCCCGGAATCGGCTCCACGGCGGCGCTCGCCTGCGCGGGTGCGGACGGGCTGTAAGGATTCCAGGTGAGCGCGCCGGCACACGCGACCAGCGCGCCGGTGCACATGGCGATCAGCAGGCCGCGCAGCGCGCAGCTCATTCCGTGCCTCCCAGCAACGGCACGAAACTTACGCGGTCCAGGCTCTGGTGCGTGTAATTGCGCTCGTCCGTGCGCGTCACCAGCAGCAAATCCTGTCCGCCCGCTCCGCCGACCGGAATCACCATGCGCCCGCCCACCGCCAGTTGTGCCCGCAGCGTAGCCGGCACTTCTTCCGGCGCCGCGGTGACCAGGATGCCGTCATAGGGCGCGTGTTGCGGCCAGCCCCAGTTGCCGTCGGCGTGCTTGAAGCGCACGTTGCGGACTTTCAGGTCATTGAGCGTGCGGCGCGCGCGCTGCTGCAGGGCCGCGAGCCGCTCGACCGTGAACACCTGCGGCATGAGCCTGGCCAGAATCAAGGTCTGATAACCGCAACCGGTGCCGACTTCCAGAATCTTTTCCGGCACGCCATCCTCGAGCAGCGCCTCGGTCATGCGCGCCACGATATACGGCTGGGAAATGGTCTGACCCAGCCCGATGGGCAAGGCGGTGTCTTCATACGCACGGCTGGCCAGCGCTTCATCCACGAACAGATGGCGCGGCGCGGAACGGATGGCATTGAGCACCGCCGGATTGCGGATGCCCTGCTCCCTGAGGCGCTGCATGAGCCGGTCGCGGGTACGCGCCGAAGTCATGCCGATGCCGCGCACACCGGCCGCCATCATGGGTGCGGCGCACCGCCGTGATGCACAGCGTCGGACAGACAGCGCAGCCCCTTGGCGTGACCGCCGTTGCCATTTCTCAGCAGGATTCGCACGCGATATGCCGCCGTTGCAACTGCAGCTCCTAGGATACTGTAAAACCGCGCTTGATATACTGTGACCGGTGTGGATGGTGGCGCGCATGACAAGCCCGAACAAAATCAGCCACGAAGAAGTTCGCGAATTCCGCGCGGCGGTTGCCGATGCCAGACCGCTGCCACCCAAACCCGCGCGCCGCACACCCAAGCCGAAGCCACACGCGCGTTTCACCCGTGCCGCAGTGCGTGAAATCCTCGCGGAAAGCCTGAGCGGTCTGCCGGATCCCTCCGAACCGCTGATTGGCGACGGACTTTTCTACGCCAAACCCGGTGTCCAGGATCGTGTACTGCGCAAGCTGCGTCGCGGGCATTTCAGCGTGGGCGCGGAACTGGACCTGCACGGCCTGCGCAGCGAGGATGCACGCCGGGCACTGGCGGAATTCCTGCAGCAAGTGCGCGGTGGGCGCGTGCGCTGCGTGCGCATCATTCACGGCAAGGGCTACCGTTCGGGCCCACGCGGGCCGGTACTCAAGCAGAAACTCAACGGCTGGCTCAGGCAATACGACGGGGTCATGGCCTTCTGCTCGGCACGGCCGGTGGACGGCGGCACCGGCGCGGTCTATGTATTGTTGAGCAGCCGCTAAGGCCCCCACTTTGCAACTCCGCTTTATCGTCCGTTCGCCCTGAGCGTAGCGCAGCGAAGTCGAAGGGCTTATTTGAAAGCGATGAATTCTTCAATGAATTCCACCCGTACTTCGACAAACTCAGTACGAACGGAATTGTCCAGGCTTTCCTTATTTCCAAGGGAGAACAAACATGCACATCACGCTCAACATCAACCTGCTGGTCATCTTCACCATCGTCGGCGGCCTCATTGT
>DATEJV010000082.1:0-2734 GCA_035277745.1 Gammaproteobacteria bacterium
TAGTTCAGCGTGTCGGGCTCGATGCCGTAGAGGTTCCACATCCTGAAGGACGAGGCTTGCAGACGCCGGGCCCGAACAAGATCGCCCGACAGCGCCAGTTCCGCGGGGAAATAGGCGTCCAGCGCGCCGTATTCCGTGGCCGTGCGCCTGCCGGTATCCATGTCCGCGTGACCGTACCAGAGTTCGCCGTCGCGCTCGTCGGCCAGGTACTTGTCCACGGCGGCGATACTTGCCAGCCACATGCGGCGGCAGTCCTCATCGCCCAACAGCTTCCAGCATTTGATCTGGTATTCGTAATACGAATCTATGCCGCCGCTGATGTGTGAATCGGCATCGGTCCAGCGGCCGGTTTCCACGTTGATGCCGTCACCCACGAGTCCGACAGGTGAGCGGCGCTTGAAGGTTTCCACCAGCGCGCGCTTGGCTTTCTGGTAGAACACCGGATTGCCCGTGAGCCGGCTGAGCATGCCGAACTCGAGAATCAGCGTGCCGGTCTCCGCGGGATTGGAATCCACACCGCGCACCGCGCCGGTGCGCAGGTTCACGTAACGATACGGCATCCCGGTCGGCGAATTGAACGCCGGCAGCAGGCGGGTGCCGAGGTCGTCTGCCAGCGCCAGCAGTCGCTTGTCGCCCGTCAGCTCGTAGCCGGAAAGCAGTCCGCCCAGCAGCCGGATGTTGACTTCAAAAACCTTGACGTAGATATCCTTGTTGAAATCGAGTTTGGCATCAATCAATGCACGATCTTCAGCGGCCTGTTTTTTCAAGCCCATGAGCACCAGCGTATCCAGCGCATCCACCGGCGTCATCAGCAGCGATGGTCCGTACCAATCAAAGGGTTTTTTGCTCAAGGGCCGCAGTTCATCGTGTCCCCATGCATAGCGCTTGTAACCGCCCCAGGCGTGCAGGAATTCAGCCTTGACGCGTGCGGCCATTGCGCTGGCAGCAACCGGCGCGGCTGGGCCCGGCCCTGGCGACACGGATTTTCCGGGTGCGGCGAGACACGCTGGTGCAAGTCCCAGCAAGACAAGTAGAACCGTTGCACTTGGGGCGGAGCGGGCTTTCATCGCTGTTGTCCCGAATTGGGGATGCTGGGCGGCGGCGGAAACGACGGTGGGACATCGGCGGGATTACTGCCCCAATGGGTATCGGGCCGCGCACCCAGTGCGAAACGCAGCGTGCCGCCGCGTTGTACAAACGACGCGGGCAGCCAGGGTTTCGTCCATGGCCTGCCGTCGAATATCAGTGCGTGCACGTACGGAGCCTCCGTGCCCGCACCAGGCGCATCAATAGTCACATTGCCGCCTGGTCGCTGCACCATTACACGCGGGAACAGCGGGCTGCCGAGCAGCAACTCGGCGCGCCCGGGAATTTCCGGATACAGACCAAGCGCCGCCCATACATACCACGACGACATTTCGCCGAGATCGTCGTTGCCGGGAATGCCGTCGGGTGCATTCTTCCACAGCGTGTTCACGGCGGCGCGCACGGTCTGCTGCGTCTTCCACGGCTGGCCGGCGTAATCGTACAGCCACGGCGTCTGCACGCAGGGCTCGTTGTTCAATTCCGCATGCAGTGGACCGGCATTGGTCAGCGCCCAACCGCCATCGGCAGTGTGGAAAAAATCGTCCAGCCGTGCAACGGCTTGTGCGTCACCGCCCAGCATCTCGAACAGGCCGTGTTCATCGAACGGTACCATCCACAGGTATTGCGCGGCGCTGGCTTCGACGAAACCGTCGTCGGTCGCAGGTGTGAATGCGGGCCACGAACCGTCGGCGTTGCGGTTTTGGATGTAACCCCCTTGAGCCGTGGCTTTGGGATTGAACGCGTTGCGCCAGTAGCCGGAACGTGTGAGAAACAAACGATAACCCTCGGCGTCGCTGACGCGCCGCGCCAGTTGTGCCAGCGCAAAATCATCGGTCGCATCTTCCAGGGTTTCCGCGGCACCACCCCAGGCGTTCGACTTCGCCGCGATGTAATGCAGACTCAACCATTGGTCCAGCGACGGGCGCTGGCCCACGCATTCCACGTTGCAGCCCGCGTCGCTCAGATCGTCAGCGCTTGGCACCGTGGCCGCATGTTTCAATGAGGCATAAGCGCCGTGCAGATCGAAATCGCGGCCACCAAAAGCATAAATATCCGCCAACGCCGGCACCGACGGATCACCGCTCATCACGTGCGTACCGCCGGATGCGTGTGTCCAGCGATCCCACTCACCGTGATTCTGCCGCGCCTGGTTGTACAACGATTGCGCGAAGTCGCTGCCAACCTTGGGCATCAGCCAGGTCAACAGTTGCAGTTGTGAACGGTACACGTCCCAGCCGGAGAAATTGGCGTACTCGACCTTTTGTGTACCCCAGAGATGGTGAATCTTCTGGTCGAAGCCGCGATATTCTCCATTCTCGTCGCTGAATGTCGTCGGCTGCAACAATACGTGGTACAGCGCGGTGTAGAACACGCTACGCTGGTCGCGCGTGCCGCCGCTGATCACGATATGCGAGAGCGCCTTGTTCCAGGCGGCACGCGCGCGTTCACGCACCTGCCGCAAGGTCGTGCCGGAGGGGATTTCCGCATCCAGATTGGCACGCGCATCAGCGAGGCTGACGTAGGAGATACCGATGCGCACGCTCACGCTGCGCGCGTGTTGCCCGGAGAAACTCACCCAGGCGCCGGAGCCTTGATCCGGGGGCGGGAAACCTTGCGCGCCGTAGCCGCTACCGCCCTGAGCCGACAG
>DATEJV010000083.1:0-8361 GCA_035277745.1 Gammaproteobacteria bacterium
TCGCGCGATTCGCAACACTGATGCGGCCGCCGTGCGCTTCCACGATCTCGCGGCACAGCGGCAGACCGAGACCCGTGCCGGATTGCTTGGTGGAATAGAACGGCAGCAGCGCCAGCTCCAGCACGTCGGCCGGCATCCCCGGGCCGGCATCGCCGATGTCGAGCCGCACGCCCCCGGTGTTCTGATGTACCTGCAGCGTGATCGCGTCCGGCGGCGAACCGGATTCATGCGCGTTCTTGAGCAGGTTGATGAGCGCCTGCTGGAGCTGCGCGGGATCGAAGCGTGCGGCCTGCGCGGGCAGGGTGCCGCGCCGCGTGAAGGGCATGAGCATGTGCAGCGAGGCGAGAAACGGCGCCCACTCGACCGGCTCGACGTGCGGTGCGGGCAGCTTGGCGAAGCGCGCGTAACCTTCGATGAATTTCCCGAGGTGGGCGGTACGTTCTTCGATATTGGCGAATACCTTGTCCAGCTTGTCCGGATCCGGCTGCGCGGCCAGCAGCCGCCCAGAATGCGCCAGCGACGAGATCGGCGCCAGCGAGTTGTTGAGTTCGTGACTGATGACACGGATTACCTTCTTCCATACCGCCACTTCCTGGCGGTTCAGCTCGCGGGTGAGTTGCTTGAAGATGTAAAGGCGATGCGGCTGCGCGTTGAGCGTGAAGCGTTCGCGGCTGAGGTAATAGATTTCCTGTTCCTCGCCGTGCGGCACGCTGAACATGCCGTCGTTGCCGCCGGCCACGGCTGCGCGCATCGCCTCCGGTGCCTGTTGCAGCAGGCTCTCGAACGCGTGGCCTTCCAGCTTGCGCCCGGCGTTGAACAGGCGGCGCGCAGCGACGTTGCTGTAGATCACCCGCTCGCCCGCGTTGGTGAGCAGCAGCGCCCAGGGCGTGCTCTGGATCACGGTATCGAGCAGCAATTCGCGCTGGTACAGGTTGTAGCGCTCCTGGCGCAGGATGCCGCCCGCCAGATTGTACTGACGCGCAAGTTCGCCAAGTTCGTCGCGGCGCGCGGTGTTCAGGCTGATGCTGAAGTCGCGGTCCTTGAAGCTCGACACGCCGTCGCCGAGCGCGGTGAGCGTGTGGTGGATCGGGCGCATGAAGCCGCGCACCGCATATACGGCCACCGGCACCATGATCGCAAGCGCGACAATCAGACTCGCGATCAGCGAATCGAAGATGTGCGTGAGGAATACCGCGATCAGGATGGCCGCCAGCACCAATACGCCCGCGAGCAGCGCGAACTTGCCTTCGAGGGACTGGCCGAACTTCACGGCTTGCCGATGCCGAATTTTTCCATGCGCCGGTACAGCGCCTGACGGCTGAGTCCCAGGTCCTGTGCGGCGGACGCGATTACGCCCTGGTGGCGCGCAAGCGCGGCTTGAATGTCGGCGGCGTCGGGTTCGGCGGCGGCCGGTGAGGCGGAGAGCGTCGCCGGCAGGCCCAGGGCTTCGGCCGTCACCACGTCGCCGGCCGCAAGCAGCGCCGCGCGTTTCATGCAGTTCTGCAGTTCGCGCACGTTGCCGGGCCAGTCGTGTGCGAGCAGCGCCTGCTCGGCCTGCGGGCTCAACTTGTGGCGGTCGCCGAGAAACGCGCGCGCCAGCGGCAGGATGTCCTCGCGCCGCTCCGCAAGCGGCGGCACGCGGATTTCAATGACGTTGAGCCGATAGTAGAGATCCTCGCGGAAGCTGCCGGCCGCGATAGCGGTGCGCAGGTCGCCGTTGGTGGCGGCCACGATGCGCACCTTGACGTGCCGCGTCTGTGTGCTGCCCAAACGCTCGAACTCGCCGGTCTGCAACACGCGCAGCAGCTTGATCTGGCCGGCTTGCGGCAGGTTGCCGATTTCGTCGAGGAACAGGGTGCCGTTGTCCGCGGCTTCGAAGCGTCCGGCGCGCGCTTTCTGCGCGCCGGTGAATGCGCCGGCTTCGGCGCCGAACAGCTCGCTTTCCATCAGCTCCGCCGGCAGCGCACCCATGTTCACTTTGATGTAGGGCCCGGCGCGGAACGGCGAATTGGCGTGGATGATGTCGGCGATCTTCTCCTTGCCCGCTCCGTTGGGGCCGGTCACGATCACCGGCACGTCCGCGTGCGCGACCTGCGTGGCGATGCCAAGCACCTGATGCAGGGCGTCGCTGGCGTAGATGATGCCGCAAAGATCGAAGCGTGCGGCGAGTTCGCGGCGCTGGTCTGCGCGCTGCTGCGCACTGTGGCGCTGTTCGCGGCGCAATTGCCCGAGTTGCAGCAGGTTGCTCACGGTGGTGACGAGTTTCGCATCGTCCCAGGGCTTGGCAAGGTAATCCGCGGCACCGGCCTTGACGAGTTCCACGGCGTGCTCAAGGTGCGTCCAGGCGGTGAGCAGGATGATGGGCAAGTCCGGATGGCGGCGGCGGATTTCCGCGAACAGGTCCGCGCCTTCGCCACCGGAGGTGCGGCTGCCGGTGAAATTCATGTCCTGGATCACCAGGTCCACCGATTCACGTGCCAGCAACGCGAGGCCCTCGACGGGCGAGTGCGCGCTGAGCGCGCGCAGGCCGTGCAGATTGAGCAAGACCGTCAGCGCTTCGCCGATGGCACGGTTGTCGTCAATGATAAGAACGGTTGCCATGCGATCCCGGAACGGTAATCAATGCACAAGGCCGGCGGCCTGAATGGCAACCGAGTTTACGGGTTTTCCGCAGGCGCAAACAGCCTCACACGCTGCGCGTGGCCTCCACCGGCGGCACCGCGGCGGCGCGCAGCGCCGGCGCCAGCACTGCGAGCTGGCCGAGCAGCCACAGCGCTGCGGCGCCGATGGGCAGGTAATACAGCGGCAGACGCGGCAGTTCGTAATGTTGCATTAGAAGCAGGTTCAACCCGAGTGCGAGCGCCACGCCCAGCACCACGCCGCCACCGACGATCAGGGAATTCTCGGTCTGGAAGTAGCGCAGGATGTCACCGCGCGTCGCACCGATTGCACGACGGATGCCGATGCTGCGGGTGCGCTGCTGCACCCAGAAATTGGCGAGGCCCGTGATGCCCAACGCGGTGACGAACAACAGGCCCAGCATCGAGGCCAGTAGCAATCCGATCATGGTGCGATCACTTTGGAAGTAATGATCGCGCAGCTGCGTGAATGTCTGCGCATTCTGAAGAACACGGTTGGCGTCGAGTTTTTTCAACACGTCACTTGCGGTTTTCAGGATCCGTTCGCGATCCTGCGGTACTGCACGCAGCACATAGGTCACATCGCTTGAATCAGGCAGCATCGGAAACAGCATGCTGCGTTCGACACTGTCCGGTTGGTTCAGAGATGGCCGTAGCAGGTGACCGACAATGCCTACGATCGTCGTGGGGCCTGCTCCCACATAAACAGTCTTTCCGATGGCGCTTTCGCCTGGAAACAATTGTTCAGCCAGTGAACGGGTAACGATGGTCGCCGACACATGATCGATGCCCGTGGAGCCATGGGCGCTGTCCTCGGGAATGTATTCATCGGGCAGGAATCCGCGCCCGGCGACCAGGTGCAAGCCCAAGGTTTGCAGTTCTTCGGGCGTACCGTTGAAAGCGCTGGCGCCGAGGTGTGGCGGTTCGTTCGGCTTGGTTTGTATGCCGTTGCTCCAGTCGTTGCCATTGAACGGCAGCGCATCGACCGCTGCTGCTGACTTTACACCGGGGATGTCACGCAACGCGGCGAGATCCTCCTGGTGGCGAACCAAGGGATTTGCCCCGGGCGCGAGATCGGTACTGTCGATCATCACCAATTCGTTTTCGGCCAACCCGCTGGGCAGGTTCATGCGCGCCATGCGTAGCGAAGTGACAAACACCGTATTGCAGACGATTGCACAGGTCAACGCTACCTGCAGCGTCAGCAATGACGCGGTAAGTTTGTGACGACGCAGCGTGGAAAGTATGGGTCGGATTTCCATGATTGGTATTCCCGTTTCAATTCATCTGCTGTCGTAGGAGCGGGCCGCACCCGCGACTGTGCACACCGTCATTTCGATTGCGCGCATGGTGCGCTCTTACAAGGTTTTCAATTGCAGTGCCGGTGGGACACGGCAAGCACGCCACGCCGGCAACAGGCCGGCCAGCACGCTGGCGGCGATCGCCAGCGCAAGCGTGCCGAACAACATCGGCATATCCATATGTGCGAGCTTGGCGTAGGCGTCGGGGCGCTGGCGCACACTCCACAGGCCGAATTGCGCCACCACCAGTCCCAGCAAGCCGCCCGCCACGCCGACCAAGGCTGACTCGATAGCGAACTGTGCAAAGATATCGCGTATGCGTGCGCCCATCGCGCGGCGCACGCTGATCTCGCTGCTGCGGCGCAGGAACTTGGCCAGCAACAGTGCGACGATGTTGACCATACAGACCAGCAGGAATCCCACCGCCAACCACAACTGCATACGCACGTCGCCCGGCACCACGCCTTTGTACGCAAGCCAGCTCATTAAGCCGTAAAGTTTGGCGTCCACCGGACGGGGGAAGCGCCCGTGATCCTGTTGTTGTCTCCAGTAATCGTCGAGGAATTGCTGGTACGCCTGTGCCTTCGCGGGAGTCGCCAATTGCACCCAGAATTGCAGCCAGGTGCAATCAGGGCCCTTGCGTGAATCCCCTCCGCTGCCCCAACAGGAGAGCTGACCACGAAAGGCCAGCGACAAGTCCAACGCAGTCTGCAAGGGCAGGAAAAATTGGTCATCCTTGTCGAATGCGCCGTGATCCAGATCGGCATAGAACTTCGGTTGCGGATGCCAAGCGCCCAGCACACCGATCACGCGAAAATCGGTGTCCTGCAGATGTACTGTCCGGCTGAGCGCGGGCGCATCGCCGAAAAGTTTACGTTTCAGGTCGGCGCTGAGCACTACCACGCGGGCGCGTTGCTGGTCCTGTTCCCGTGTCCAGCCGCCGCCGGCGCGGAACGGCACATCGAACATCGGGAAGAAATCCGCGGTCACGTAATGCCCGGGTACGAAGAAGGGCTGCCCGTCGCCCGACACCGGATAAACAGCCGCGGAACCTGCCGACATTGCCGCCTGCCGCTCCGCGCGATTTGCCAGCAACAGGTTCTGTGCGTCCGGCCAAGTCAGATTGTCACCGGAATGTGGATTATTAGCGCCGCGACCCAGTGGCTGCGGGTCGATGCGCGGGTAATACAACTGTGCGCTGTGCCCCGGCAGCGGATCGCCCGACATCACGTGCAGCACGGTGATCATGGTCATGCTGGCGCCGATGCCGAGGCCGATTGCCAGCACCATCAGCCCCGTCAGCACCGGGCTGCACTTCAGGCTGCGCAGCGCGAGGTTGAGATAGTAGGCAAACATTTCAACTCTCCAGTTCTACTCCCCCTTTCCCACCGGGAGAGGGGTTGGGGGTGAGGGTCGGGCCTCGCACGAACATCAAGCGAGCGGCGTACCCTCATTCGGCCCTTCGGGCCACCTTCTCCCGAAGGGAGAAGGAAAGAACAATTACACGCTTCTGGTGGCTTCCACCGGCGGTACCGCTGCGGCACGCAGCGCGGGGGCGAGGACCGCGAGCTGGCCGAGCGCGAGCAGCGCAATCACGCCGATGAGCACGTAGAGCAGCGACATGCGATTCATGGCGAACTGCTGCATCATCCAGAGGTTCAGACCTACCGCGAGGATCGCACCCAGCACCACGCCGGCCCCGGCGATCATCAGGTTCTCGGTCTGGAAGTAGCGCAGGATGTCGCGCCGCGTGGCGCCGAGCGCACGGCGGATGCCGATCTGCTTGTGCCGCTGGCCGACCCAGAAGCTGGTGAGGCCCACGATGCCCGCGCCGGTGACGGCGAGCAGGATCACGCAGATCACACCCATCAGGATCGCCATGCCGCGGTCGGCGCGGTAGGCGCGCGCGCGGATAGCAGCGAAGGTATGCACGTTGCTGTCTTCGTAACTCGAGCCGGTTTGGAGCACGCGCATCGGATTGGCGGCATACAGTGCCTTGGGCGCCTCACGCATGGCGGCCTCGAGTCGCCCGGGTTTGGCACGGATCACGTAGCGCGCGAAGGTTGCATCCATCCTGGTCGGTATCAGCACCGAATTCCAGAACCAGCTGTTGGCCCAACTGTCCACGCTCGGCACCTGCATGCGCGCGATCACGCCGATGATGGTGCTGGGCGTATCACGATCCACGTAGATGGTCTTGCCGAGCGCGTCGCCGTGCGGGAACAACTTGTCGGCGAGTGCCTGGGTGACGATCACTATCGGCGGCTGGTTATGGCCGCGGAATCCCATGTGCGTCACGTCGGATGCGGTGAAATTGCGGCCCGCGATCAGGCGCAGGCCGAGAGTGGGGATCATCTGCTCGTCACCGAAGTAGAACGCTGCCTGCGCGGTTTCGTTCTGCTGCGCCGGCTTCAATCCGATGCCGCCGCTCCAGGTACTGTTGACCAGGGGCAGTGTGTTGATGGCGATGGCCGATTGCACGTCGGGCAGGTTGCGCAGCGTCGCCACGTCGCTGCGCTGCATGGCGTCGAGCTTGTCAATGGATGCGGCATCATCGCCCGTGGGCGCCCCGACCCAGCTTTGCGTGACCAGGAACAGGTTGCTCTCGTCGAGACCGGTCGGACGGTGAATGCGATCGAGGCGCTGGCCGATGATGAACACCGCGTTGCACACGATCGCCAGGGTCAGCGCAATCTGCAGCGTGATCAGGGTGACGCCGGCCTTGTGGCGGCGCAGCGCGGCGAGGATGGGATGCACGGTCATGGTTCATCTCCTCGGCGGGCTGATGCAAATCCAGGCGGTTCCGATCCACCGTTCGCGTTGAGCCCCTCGACAAAGCTCAGGACAGGCTGCGTGAGTGAAGCGAACGGAGTCGAAACGCAAATGTCCTTCGACTTCGGCCCTTCTGGCCTACGCTCAGGACGAACGGGCATCCGAATTCGCACGCGCTGTGATTCAACTTCAGTATTCATGACGATCTCATCCTCAATTCGATTTCAACTGCCAGGCGGGCTGCACGGCCGCGGCGCGCAGCGCGGGATACAGGCCGGCCAACATCGTGGCCACGATCGCCACCACCAGCGTGGTGATCAGCAGCGACCCGTCCAGATGCGCCAGCGCGGCGATATCGCGCGGCAACACCCAATCGAGGCTGGCGATGCCGAGCCCCGTCAACAGAACCCCGAGCACGCCCCCGGCCAGGCCCACCATGCCGGCTTCGATCAGGAACTGCGCATAGATCTCGCGGCGCGCGGCGCCCAAGGCGCGGCGTACGCCGATCTCACTGCTGCGGCGCAGGAACTTGGCGAGTAGCAGGCCGGTGGTATTGACCAGGCACACCAACAGCAGGCCGAGCGCGACATACAGTGAAATCTTCGTATCGGGCGGCACGACGTGCTCGTAATCCAGCCAGACCATCAGGCCGCGCAAGCGTACGTTCGGGGCCCAATCCGGGTGATGCTCGCGCGCGAACCCTTCGAGGTAATTCCGGTAACGTTGCACCGCCGCTGCGTCGTCCAGTTGCGCCATGTAGGCGATCCAGATGCAACTGGACTGTTGCAGACCGACAAACCCGGTCTGCTTCGGCGATTGCCAGCAATTGGTGTTGCCTTCGTTCTGGATGTTTGCGGCAATCGCGGTGTTGAAGGGCAGAAACACGCCCATATCGGTGACGAAAAAGCCGCCGGTATTGGACACGTCATAGAAGGTCGGCTTGGGATTCCAGTCCCCGAGCACGCCGACCACGCGGTAATCGCGGCCCTCGATGTTCAAGGCCTTGCCGACGTTGTCGCCGCCGCCGAACACCTCGCGGTTGAGCTTGCCGCTGATCACCGCCACGTCGGCGCGGCTGGCGTCATCCGCCGCGCTCCAGCCGCTGCCGTACTTGAACGGCACGTCCAGCATCGGGAAGAACTCGCTGTACACCGCGTGGCCGCTGACGTTGATCGGATGCTTGGTGGCCTCGGCGGGCACGATCGAGGGCGAGACCTGGTACATCGCCGACTGCAGCTTGGCGCGGTGCTGGCGCATCAGCGTGGTTGCGTCGGCGTAGTCCATCGCGTTCGGCGGCTCGCCGTCGTTGCTGCGCCCGTTTGGCCCCCAGTTGTCGATCTGCGGCACGAACAGCTTCGCGGATTTCCACGGAATCGGGTCGCCCGACACCGCGCGAAACACCGACCACGAGGTCATCGACGCGGCCACGCCGAAGCCGATCGCCAGCACCATCAAGGCGGTGAGGCCGGGGCTGCGTTTCAGGCTGCGCAATGCCAGATCCAGGTAATAGGCGAACATGTCGTGCTCTCCGTCGTTTGAACTTCCCTCACCCGCTCGCGGGACAGGGGTTGGTATCGAACTCCCCTCTCCCGCTTGCGGGAGAGGGGTTGGGGAGAGGGCGCCTTCGGTATCGAGGCCACCCCGTACCC
>DATEJV010000084.1:0-5024 GCA_035277745.1 Gammaproteobacteria bacterium
TTGCGGTCGCTGGTCGTATCCAGTAGCCTGCCGCGCCTTTTTACACTTGCGCGAGCCGGATAATCCGTTGTGGCGGGCGCGTGTGAGGCTGTTTGAGTTTCGAAGAGGTGTCCGAGTGGGTGAGGGTGGTGTACTTATCGGTATGCCGGTGGCATTCCGTTCCACCCGAACGCCCCGGCCAGAAGTCGGGGCTGGCGGAGCTGCTAGGGATGGCTCGATGGAAGGATTGTAATTTTCGGAGAGGTGTCCGAGCGGTCTAAGGAGCACGACTGGAAATCGTGTATACGCCCAAAGCGTATCGCGGGTTCGAATCCCGCCCTCTCCGCCATGATTCTAGGCTCGCGGGTAAAGTTTGCGCTGACACTTGTGATGAGGTGTTGGGCGGGGTTCGAACCCGCGATGTTGTGATCCGTCGGGTTCGACAAAATCGCTGGGGTTCGGCGCAACGCGCCGCACGGGTTTGTCAGGACGGCAAACCCTGGAGTTCCTGGCGAGGCAGGGATTGCCGAGCCTGGAACTGATTTTGGATCGTGGGTAGCGCGGGCCGCGAAGCGGCGATCCCCATGGAGGGGCGAGCAGTCCCGGCCGCTGCGCAGTGAATTTGGCTGGCGCGCACGAATAGCCTTTTTCCAGGATTCAGACCTCGCCCGCGCCGCCGCGCATACAATAATTTGGTGGCGGCCTGTGCCGGCAACTCCGCGACGGCCAGCTGTGAATCCCGTCAGGCCCGAGAGGGAGCAGCGGCAGCAGCGAACTCGTGCGCTGGGCACGGCTGGCGCAGGCTGTCACCCTGAATTTGTCAGTGTGTGGGCGGCCAGCGCCGTCTGGTAAAGTAGTCGCACGCGCGTGGTACGCAAGCAACCGGCAAGTTTCACTCCCCATGTCCTATCAAGTGCTGGCAAGAAAATGGCGACCGCGTAATTTCGCGGAAATGGTCGGCCAGGAGCATGTGCTCAAGGCACTGATCAATGCGCTGGACCATGACCGCTTGCACCATGCTTTCCTGTTCGCCGGCACCCGCGGCGTGGGCAAGACCACGCTGGCGCGCATTCTTGCCAAGTGCCTGAACTGCGAACGCGGCGTGAGTTCGCATCCGTGCGGGGAATGCAGCGCCTGCCGGGAAATCGAGGCTGGACGCTTCGTGGATCTGATCGAGGTGGACGCGGCATCGCGTACCAAGGTGGACGATACCCGCGAATTGCTGGACAACGTGCAATATGCGCCGAGTCGCGGGCGCTACAAGGTGTATCTAATTGACGAAGTACACATGCTCTCGGGCCATTCCTTCAATGCGTTGCTGAAAACCCTGGAAGAGCCGCCGCCGCACGTGAAATTCCTGCTGGCCACTACTGATCCGCAGAAATTACCGGTGACCGTGCTGTCGCGTTGCCTGCAATTCAACCTCAAGCGCCTGCCAGTGAGCCTGATGCACCAGCACCTGACCCACATCCTCGAAGCCGAAGGGATTGCGGGGGAAGACGCGGCTATTGCCCTGATTGCACAGGCGGCCGACGGCAGCTTGCGTGATGCCTTGAGTCTGCTCGACCAGGCAATCGCCTACGGAGCCGGCGCGTTGCGCGTGGGAGAAGTGCGCAGCATGCTCGGCAGCATCGAGCAAACTCATGTGCTCAGTCTGCTGCAAGCCGTGGCCAGCAAGGATGGCAACGCGCTGTTTGAAATTGTGAGCAAGCTCGATGAGCTGGCTCCGGATTACGAGACGATTCTGGGCGACCTGGCGTCCTGCCTGCAACGCGTGGCGCTGGCGCAGGCGCTGCCTGAGGAGCCGGCGGATTTGGCCATGGATGACGCAGTGCGGATTCTGAGCGGGAAATTCACGCCCGAGCAAGTGCAGCTTTGCTATCAGATCGCACTGTTTGGCAAGCGCGACCTGGCGCTGGCGCCGTCACCGCGCGGCGGTTTCGAGATGACCTTGTTGCGCATGCTGGCGTTCATTCCCGTGCAGGCCGAGACCACGCGGGCGCCGGCATCTGCGGCGGTCGCGGCGCGTCCGGTTGCGGCCGGCACTGCGCAGTCCGCCGCAGCACGGCCGAATTCGGTGCCGAAGGCGGCGCACACCTGGAAAGATCCGGACTGGATCGGACTGGTGGAGTCTCTGGAGCTGCGCGGCGCCGCACAGCAACTGGCGCTCAATTGCCAGTATAGGCAGCGCGAGGCCAACACCCTGCATTTGGAACTGGATACCGCGCACGCGCATCTCGCCACGGAGCAGCTGATCCAACGCCTGCAGGAAGCCATCGCGCGCCATTACGGGGAAGCGCTGAAGATCCGCATCCAGGCGGTACACGCGGACCTGGATACGCCGGCCAAGCGCGATGCGCGCCGCCAGGCGGAAAATCTGCAGGCCGCGCAGGCGGCCATCGCGGCCGATCCCAACGTGCGCAACCTGTGCGAGACGTTCGGGGCGCAGGTCAATCCCGAACTCGTGAAACTGACGGAATGAGCCGAGGTGAGCCGGTGATGAAAGGCGGACTCGGCGGGTTGATGAAGCAGGCCCAGGAACTGCAGGCCAACATGCAGAAGGCGCAGCAGGAACTGGCGCAGGTGGAAGTCACCGGCCAGGCGGGCGGCGGCATGGTGAGCGTGGTGATGACCGGTCGCCACGAGGTCAGGCGCGTGCGCATCGATCCCACGCTGCCGGGTGACGACCGCGAGATGTTCGAGGACCTGGTTGCCGCGGCCATGAATGACGCCGTCAACAAGCTCGAGGTCCTCATGCGCGAGCGCTTCGCGGGCTTGGCCGCCGGCATGATGTTGCCGGGCGGCCTGAAACTGCCATTCTGATTGCATGCTGTACACGCCGCTGTTGCAACAACTGATGGATGCGCTGCGCTGCCTGCCGGGCGTGGGGCCCAAGTCCGCACAGCGCATGAGCTTCTATCTGCTGGAGCGCAAGCGTGAAGCGGCGCTGGCTCTGGCCAAGGCGCTGGAGGCGGCGGTGGCAGGGGTGCGCCACTGCGAGCGCTGCCGCATGCTCACCGACAAGCCGGTCTGCGAGATCTGCGCCTCGACGCGCCGTAACGACAGTCTGTTGTGCGTGGTCGAGACCCCGGCCGACGTGTATGCGATTGATTCGGCCACCAGTTTCGGCGGCAAATATTTTGTGCTCATGGGGCATTTGTCGCCGCTCGACGGCATCGGTCCCGAGGAGCTGGGCCTGCGGCAACTGGAGTCGCGCCTGGACGCGGGCGGCATCACGGAGATGATTCTGGCCACCAACCCCACGGTCGAGGGTGAAGCCACGGCGCATTACCTCGCGGAACTTGCGCGCGCCCGCGGGATCCGCGCCACGCGCATTGCGCATGGCGTACCGTTGGGCGGCGAACTCGAATTCGTGGATGGCGGCACGCTATCGCACGCATTTTCCGGCCGCCGGGACGTGGCCTGACCGGCAGGGGTGAACCACGCGTGAAACTGAAGGAAGTGTTTTTTGGTTTGGGAATGAAGCCGTCAACCAGGGAATATGGCTTTGACATCCAGACGTTTGAGCTTGAGAAAGACGGCGTCATTGAATACGCCGCGTGGCGGCATCCGAAGGAAAAGCCCAAGCGGTTTTATCAGACGCAGGTTGACGCGATCCGTGAATTTTTGTCCGCCGGGGATTTTGCCATCGACATCGGCGCACACACCGGGGATTCAGCCCTGCCGATTGCGCTCGCTGTCGGAGTCAGGGGCGGGGTGCTGGCACTGGAGCCCAATCCGCATGTCTACAAGGTGCTGATCGCGAACGCCGGCCTCAATAAGCGCAAAACCAATATCCAGCCGCTGATGTTTGCGGCTACTGCGGAAGATGCCGAAATGGAGTTCGAGTATTCCGATTCCGGTTTTTGCAACGGAGGATTGCACAAGGACATCAGCCCGTGGATACACGGACACTTTTTCAAATTGCGCGTACACGGCAGGAATCTGCTGCGCTATCTGGAGCGCGAGTATCCCGAAACCCTGAGCAGGATACGTTACGTGAAAATCGACACCGAAGGCTATGACCCGGATGTGGCAATGTCCATTCACGGCCTGCTGGAACGCAACCGGCCTTACATCAAGACCGAGATCTACAAGCACCTGCCGAGCGTGCGGCGCGTGCAGTATTTGCGTGAGTTGCAGGCCCTGGGTTACCGCCTGCATAAATGGGAGAGCGAGGAGAATTACCGTGGCCAGGTCATATCGGAACGCGATGCCGACAAGTGGCGTCATTACGACGTGTTCGCCGTGCCGTCCGCGGGCGGATGAGAGGAGCCAATGAACGATTGCCTGTTCTGCAAGATGGTGCGTGGGGAAATCCAGCCGCGCATGGTCATGGAAACCGATGAGCTGATTGCTTTCCACGACATCAATCCGCAGGCGCCGACGCACATTCTGGTGGTGCCGCGCCGGCACATTGCCACGCTCAACGAGGTCGACGACGCCGACGGACCGCTGCTCGGCAAGCTGGTGTTGGCCGCCTGCCGCATTGCGCAGGACCGGAAGCTCGCGGAATCCGGCTACCGGCTGGTGATGAACTGCAACCGCGGCGCGGGCCAGACGGTGTTCCACATCCATCTGCATGTGCTCGGCGGGCGTCTCATGACCTGGCCACCCGGCTGATGCAGTTTTCATCCAGAAGCTTGAGCGGCGCCTGAAGGGAATTAGCGGGTCGGTGCTTGCAAAGCCGTGATGCGCGCCAAGGCGGGCGGGTGCGAATCGTGAAACGCCGAGTGCAGGGGGTCGGGCGTGAGTGTGGAAGCATTATCGCGATAAAGCTTCACCAGCGCGTGCGCCAGCGCGCTGCCGTTCACCTGGCTTGCGGCATAGGCATCCGCCTGGAATTCATGCCGCCGTGACCACGCCGAGCTTGCGGGTTCCAGCAGCAGCAGGAACGGCGGCGCCAGCAGCGTGAACAACAACAGTGCCATGTGCGCCGATGGCAAGTGCACGCCCAGGCCCGCATAAAACCAGGGCTGCGACGTGAGCCAGCCAAGCACCGCCAGTCCCGCGAGGCTCAGCACGGCGCTCACCCACAGCCGCTG